>JAYEHK010000022.1:0-25301 GCA_034659475.1 Bacillota bacterium
TTACCGCCTCTTCAACACAGAAGACACTTTTTCCCATTGGACGTGGGATTCCCAGTTCTTCCAGCATCGTATCAAAACGGTCCCGATCCTCGGCCCGGTCTATACTGTCGTTGGAGGTTCCCAGAAGACGTATTCCCAAATTATTGAGTGGCTGGGCAAGATTAATAGCAGTTTGTCCACCGAACTGAACAATAACACCATCCGGCTTTTCTTCTTCAATGATGTTCATTACGTCCTCGAAAACCAGGGGTTCGAAATACAGCCGATCAGAGGTGTCAAAATCGGTACTAACTGTTTCCGGATTATTGTTCACAATAATCGCCTTAATCCCTACCTCTCTTAATGCCCATACACAATGAACTGAACAATAATCGAATTCTACACCTTGTCCGATTCGAATCGGACCAGACCCTATGACGAGTACCTTGCGAGCATCAGGATCATGAAGAGCTTCGTTTTCTTCTTCATAGCAGGAGTAAAAATAAGGGGTCACTGCATCAAATTCTGCCGCGCAGGTATCAACCAGTTTGTAGGTTGGAATAACGTCTTTGTCTCTGCGCAGACGCTGTATGTGCACTTCCTGAACACCTTTCAGATCAGCAATTTCAATATCAGAAAAACCAATTTTTTTAGCCTCTCTTAACAACTCCGTCGTCAGTTCTTCTTCAGTCAAGCGTTTTGAAAAATCAATAATATTTTTTATCTTTTTCAGGAAGTATTTATCAATCCGTGTGATTTCCCATACTTCTTGAATACTCATACCCCTGGAAAAAGCCTCGGCAACAATGAAGATTCGTTCATCATCGGCATACTGTAAGCGTTTTCTTAATTCTTCAGTACTCATTTCCTGGTGCTCCGGTAAACGAAGTCCGGTTATTCCTATTTCAAGGCAACGGATTGATTTCAAAAAGGCGGCCTCAAACGACCGATCAATCGCCATGACCTCACCAGTTGCCTTCATCTGCGTGCCCAATCGGCGGTCTCCAAAAACGAACTTATCGAAGGGCCAGCGAGGAACCTTTAGCACAACATAGTCAATGGCGGGCTCAAAACACGCCGTGGTTTTTCCTGTTACCTCATTGGGAATTTCGTCCAGGGTATATCCTATGGCAATTTTGGTTGTTACTTTGGCGATGGGATAACCGGTTGCTTTGGACGCCAGTGCAGAAGACCGACTTACCCGCGGATTCACTTCAATAACAAAGTATTTCTTACTAAAGGGATCTAACGCAAACTGCACATTGCAGCCTCCTGCAATTTTCAGCGCGCGAATAATCTTTATGGATGCTCCGCGGAGCATCTGGTATTCTTCATCGGTCAGTGTTTGAGCCGGTGCCACCACAATACTGTCACCGGTATGAATACCAACCGGGTCCACATTTTCCATACTGCAGATGGTAATGCAATTATCATTCGCATCCCGCATCACTTCAAATTCAATTTCCTTGTAACCGGCAACGCTTCTTTCTATCAAAATCTGACGAATAGGGCTGTTCTTGAGTCCTTTGCCTGCGATATCTATCAGTTCCTCTTCATTTGTGGCGTTTCCACTTCCAGTTCCACCCAGCGTATATGCGGGCCGAACGATGACGGGATAACCAATTTGATTGGCAAATTTCATCGCATCTTCAACACTGGTAACGATATCACTGGCAGGAATGGGTTCCTCTATTTCCTGCATGGTTTTTTTGAACAAATCGCGATCTTCTGCTCTAGCAATCGCGTCCAATGGCGTACCAAGCAATGGCACTCCCGTTTTTTCAAGAATTCCTTCCCGATCCAGAGATAAAGCCATATTGAGCCCAACCTGTCCACCCAGGGTAGCAATGATGCCGTCTGGCTTTTCCTTCTCTATAATTTTACTGACTGTATCAATCGTGATAGGCTCCATATAAACATGTTCAGCAATATGAGTGTCTGTCATAATCGTAGCAGGATTACTGTTTAACAAGACAACTTCTATTCCTTCTTCTTTAATTGCACGACAGGCCTGGGTGCCAGCATAATCAAATTCAGCTGCCTGACCAATAATGATCGGGCCCGAACCAATCACCAGTACCTTTTTTAATCCCTCTTTAAGCGGCATCTAATCTCCTCCATCTCATCCTATAATCATCTGTTTCTGTTTTAAAACATTGCAATAAATTCGTCATAGAAAATTCCGGTATCGCTGTAACCCGGATAGCCTTCGGGATCAAACTGAACAGAAAAAATCGGGAAGCTTTTATGCTTAATGCCTTCTACGGTATGATCATTAAGACTTCTCATGGTTACTTCAATATCTGTTGCAGCCAAAGAAATCTCATCTATCGCAAACCCATGATTCTGGGTCGTAATATAGACCCTTTCATTCTTTAGATGTTTTACGGGATGATTGCTTCCTCGATGTCCATGATCCAGCTTATAGATCTCAGCGCCCATTGCAAGAGCAATCATCTGATGTCCCAGGCCGACACCAAACATCGGCGCTTTGCCAATTAGTTGTTTAACGGTTTCAACAGCATACGGAACTGTTCGTGGATCACCAGGGCCATCGGAAATAAAGATGCCATCAGGTTGTATAGCCATAATCTCCTCTGCACTTGAATCCGCAGGCATAGCAGTTACGCAGCAATTCCGCATAAGGAAGGAATCTAAAACCCCTTTCTTCGTCCCCATGTCAAGCAGCACAACATTTTTTTCTTTCTCCCCGAATTTCATGGTGTTTTTTCGAGTAACGTATTGCACCAAATCACCTTTTAATGCGCCCGCTGCAGCTTTCGCTTTGGCCTTTAATGCCTCCATATCGTCCAGATGATCGGTGATGATTCCTCCCATAATTCCTTCATTACGAATCACTCTTGTAAGTGCCCTTGTATCTACTTCTGTAAGCACCGCTACTTCGTTCTTGTTTAGAAAGCTGATCAGGTCAGTTTCCATCTCCCAATGACTGGGGAAAGCTGTCGCTTCTCGTAAAACCAACCCCTGTACCATGGCTCCTCGGGAAGCAAAACTTTTTTCATTAAACCCTACATTTCCTACCAGCGGATAGGTCATTACTACAATCTGTCCAAAATATGAGGGATCTGTAATGATCTCCTGATAGCCTATCATGGCGGTAGTAAATACTACTTCTCCCCCTGCCATAAGACAATCATTTAATAATTTCCCCGAAAATACTCGACCGTTTTCAAGTACCAGATAGCCTTTCATGCTTCCACTCCTCTCGGTTCATTGTCTTCGCGCTTCATTTCCTAAATCATGTACATATAGCACAATCTGTTATCCATTTACTTTCCCATCTTCAGCAACCAACCTACCGCCAACCATCGTTGCAACAGGCCATCCACACAATTCCCAACCCTTAAACGGAGTATTCTTCCCTTTAGAGAAAAAGCTTTGCGGGTTAACCGTTTTTTTAAGCTCTGGATCGATGATGGTAATATCCGCCTCACATCCAATCCCCATGCTTCCTTTTGGAATACCCAGAAGGTTTGCCGGCCGGCTTGTAAATAACTCCACCATATATTCCATATCAAGGATTCCAGGACGAACCAGCTGATCCATAATCACTGCCACCGCTGTTTCTAAACCTGATATTCCAAAGGAGGCTACCTCAAATTCACAATCCTTACTCTCTTTATGATGAGGCGCATGGTCAGTAACTATGCAATCAATGGTACCATCTGACAGACCTGCCCTTAAGGCATCCACATCCTGCCTCGACCGTAGGGGTGGATTCACCTTGGTATCTGCATCATAATCCCCCAGCATTTCGTCTGTAAGCGCCAGATGATGAGGAGTTGCCTCGCAACTCACCCTGATTCCCTTCTTCTTGGCCTGACGAATAATCTCCACAGAACCAGCTGTAGAAATATGACAGATGTGTATATGACTGCCTGTGTATTCACTCAGCATAACATCCCTTGCAACCATGATCTCCTCTGCCAGAGAAGGAATTCCTTTTAATCCGTAAACAGTCGAATAATATCCCTCATGCATCTGACCCTCCCGGGATAAGCTCTTCTCCTCACAGTGTGAAATCACAGGCAGTTGAAACATTTTTGCATATTCCATTGCATGCCTCATAACGCTTGAATCTGAAACCGGAACACCATCATCCGAAACCCCTATACAACCTGCAGCTTTTAGTTCAGCCATAGGGCTTAATTCCTTCCCTGCCTGTCCAGTTGTAATGCTCCCAATCGGTAAGACATTCACTACCCCTGACCTGGATGCCCGCTCCCGTACAAAAGTAGCAACCGCTGCATTATCAATAACCGGTTTCGTATTTGGCATACAGCAAACAGTTGTAAATCCACCCGCTGCTGCTGCTCTAGTTCCCGATGCAATGTCCTCTTTGTATTCAAAACCAGGTTCTCTTAAATGGACATGCATATCTATAAAACCAGGGCAAACATATTTGCCAGCAGCATTTATAATTATGCAATCTTTTGTATATATATTCTCATCAACATTCTGTATTTTACCATCTTCTATTAAAATGTCCATAACCGTGTTTATATTATTTATCGGATCAATAACATTTCCACTTTTAATAAGATATTTCATCCCTGTTGCCTCCCATCATTAAGAATAACAGAGCCATTCTTACCGCTACCCCATTGGTCACCTGTTCGTTGACAAGGGCAGAATCGCTTTCAGCTAAATCCGAGGATATTTCAACCCCTCTATTCATAGGACCCGGATGTAAGACCAATACATCATCACTGGCTTTGTCTAGCAATTCAGGTCCCAGCATGTACAGATTCGCATATTCTTCCAGCGACGGGAAATATCCTCCATGCTGGCGCTCCCGCTGAATCCGCAAAACGTTAACCACATCAGCGCCCTTCAAGGCAGAGGCCAGATCATAATGAACACTGACGCCCATTTTATCCATTTCTGCCGGGATTAGTGTCGCTGGACCTACTATACGAATCTCACATCCATATTTACTTAACCCATAGATATTGGAACGGGCAACGCGGCTGTGTAATATGTCCCCCACAATAACCACTTTTAATCCTTCCAAACCGCCTTTATGTTCTTTGATTGACAGCATATCTAGCAATGCCTGGGTGGGATGCTCATTGGTACCATCTCCGGCATTAATCACCCTCATCTTTGTGTTTCTTCCTACATAATGTGCCGTTCCGCTCATTGAATGCCGCATTACCATTACATCAAATCCCATGGCTTCAATGGTTTTGATGGTATCTTTCATACTTTCCCCTTTTTGCACGCTGCTGGTTGACACAGCCAGATTAACCGTATCAGCACTCAGATATTTTCCGGCAATTTCAAAAGATGTACGCGTCCTGGTACTGTTTTCATAGAAAACGGTTGCCAGCGCTTTACCTCGCAGCGCAGGCGCTTTTTTAATATCTCTTTTAATCAAATCCTTCATGGGTAAAGCCGTATTTAGAATCAAATCAATCTCATCTCTGCTCAAGTCCCGCAATCCCAGCAAATCTTTTTTTTCCAATTTCATTCTCATGCCTCCTCATTTCCGCCCTTCCTTTTGAGACTGTTAACAGCCTTTTTTACCCCAACGCCTCCTGCTTCTGCTCGGATACAACATCACAGCATGTCCCTTCATCGGAAGGTTGGATCTTATGACAATATAAAAAAGCCTTTCCTGCAATATGTAGCAAGAAAGGCTGTGCCTTCTTAAAAAGGTCAATCTCCCTTGCTAGCCTCTCGGACCAGATTAAAGGGTTTTTATGGATCCGTGAATTCCTGGAGTACAACCTCCTCACGGTTGTCTATTTCTTGTACAAAAACGGCCACCACTTCATTTTTTGAGGTTGGAACATTTTTGCCTATAAAATCAGCTTTAATCGGTAACTCTCGATGACCTCGATCCAACAAAACAGCTAACTGTATACATCGTGGACGTCCCAGATCAATAATGGCATCCATCGATGCTCGAATGGTTCTTCCTGTAAAAATAACATCATCTACTAAAATAACAACCATATCGTTTATATCGAAAAAGACTTCAGTTCTATGCACAAGGGGTTGTGAGGAAAGCAGTGTCAGATCGTCACGATAAAGCGTAATATCCAAAATCCCAACGGGAACTTTAACCCCTTCTATTTCCTCAATACAGGCAGCTAATCTATGAGCTAAAGGCCCACCTCTTCGCCTGATTCCAATGAGTGCTACTTTTTCTACCCCTTTATTTCTTTCAATGATTTCGTGTGCAATACGGGTAAGGGCTCTCTGCATGGCTTTTTCATCCATAAGTTTTTTCTTGTCTTCCAGCTTCACACAGTGCCCCCCTTTCAGATAAAAACCTTCTATAAACCAGAAATAATAAAAACCTGCCATTTCCAAAACGAAAGGCAGGCAGAATTAGCGTCTAATCCTTGCTAGCCTCACGGGGCCAACTTAAAGGTTCTTAAAAGAGTTTAATCAACCCAATCCTAATTGTCAACCTTTTACGATAATTCATCCAATATTTTTTGCAGGTATTTGGGAAGTTCACTTTCAAATTCAACATATTCACCGCTTCGAGGATGATGAAATCCCAGTTTATATGCATGTAAAGCCTGGGATTCAAGGCCAAAATGTTTCTTCGAGGTTCCATATAACGGGTCCCCCACAACAGAATGTTTGAGGTAAGCAAAATGAACTCTGATTTGATGCGTTCTTCCGGTGTGTAGTCTCACCCGCACAAATGTATAGTTTTGAAAACGATTAACAACTTCGTAATCCGTTATTGCTTCCCTGCCATTCGCAACAACCGCCATCTTTTTGCGATCCAAGGGGCTTCTGCCAATGGGGGCATCAATGGTTCCCAGATTCTCCTTGATCACCCCATGAACCAGGGCCATATATTCCTTTTTCACGTCGTGATTTTTAATCTGCTCCGCCAGATTTTTATGTGCTTTATCATTTTTCGCAACAACCATTACACCAGAAGTATCTTTATCAAGCCTGTGAACAATTCCCGGCCGTAATACCCCGTTAATCCCGGAAAGATCCTTAATGTGATAGAGCAGCGCATTCACCATCGTACCACTCCAGTTTCCCTGCGCAGGATGCACCACCAATCCCTTTGGTTTATCAACTACAACGATATCTTCATCCTGATATAAAATGTTCAATGGTATTTCTTCCGGTTCTATGGAAAGTTTTACCGGATCGGGAACGACAACCATTACACTGTCGCCCTCTTTTAATCGATATGAGGCCTTCGCTGCCTGCTCATTCACCTGAATATGTTTTTCTTTTATTAAGGTCTGTACCATCGAACGGGAGAGTCTTTCCATATTTTCAGCGATAAACGCATCCAGTCTTTCCCCTTCTGATTCTTCTTCAACTGTGAACATCTCTCTATTATCCATATTTTCCTCACTTTATAACCAACGTGTATTTATTTACACGGTTTTTTCGCTTTTAGTTTACCACAAAATTCTGTTTTTCCATCCGTTGCACAGAGTTATTCTGATTTATCTTATCATAAACGCTCAATAATACACTTCAACTCTTATCCTTTCACCTTTCTTGTAATATAATAAACACTAATACTTGGATTTCACTGTGACAAGTAATATTGGTGAGTTTCCGCAGTGGAACCCACCATGGCCACAGGCCACAACCACTGATGAAAATGGGTGAGGCGTAAGGGGTTAGGGGTGAGGAGTCAGGCGCTGTGCGCCAGGCATTGTCCTAACGCCTAACCCCTCACCCCTTACAAAAAAAGTCCGCGTAAGTCCAATAAGTCCGCGTAGTCTGCGTCTATTAAAGTTCCTATTTTCGTACTAATCAATAATTAAATTATGTACAATAACCATACAGAAAGGAAGTAAAACTATGAATATGCCTTTATCCGGTATTCGCATTCTGGATTTATCCCGTTACCTGCCTGGTCCCCTTTGTACCCAGCTTCTTGCCGATTTTGGGGCAGAAGTAATAAAGCTTGAAGATCCTAAAGGAGGAGAATTAGGCAGACACCTGCCACCTTTTATTGGTTCAGAAAGCAGTCCCTTCTTATCAGTAAACCGGAACAAGAAAAGCATTACGCTGGATCTCAAAACACCAGAGGGGAAAAAAATATTTAAAGAGCTTGCGCAGGAAAGCGATGTCGTGCTTGATCAATTCAGACCTGGAGTAATGGATAAAATGGGCGTAGGGTATGAAACGCTTAAAGAAATTAATCCTAAACTCATTTATTGTTCCTTAACAGGCTACGGTTTAGATGGCCCTTTGAAAAATACAGCCGGTCATGATCTCAACTACCTTAATCTGGCTGGCATTACAGGTCTTAACGGGAAACATCATGATGCCCCTTCTCTCTCCGCCATCCCCATCGCGGACACTGCAGGAGGATCGCTGTTTTCTGCGATTGCCATTCTTCTGGCCATCATCAGTCGCTTAAACACTGGAAAAGGTCAGCTCTGTGACGTAGCCATGATGGATGGTTCCATTGCACTGCTGGCCTACACGCTCGGTGAATGGTCAGGTTGCGGGCAGCTGCCTGAAAGGGGCAATGAACTCCTAACAGGTGGTTATGCATGTTATCGCATCTACGAAACCAGCGACAGCCAATATGTCAGTCTGGGGGCAATAGAAGGAAAATTCTGGGCCGAGTTTTGCGAGAAACTGGAACGAAAACAATACATCCCATTGCAATTGGATAAAGCCAGTCAGGAATCAATATCAGAAGATATCAGTACAATCATCCTGACAAAAACCCGCGATGAGTGGGTAGCCTTCTTTGCAGATAGCAACATCTGTTTTACACCCGTTCTCAATCTGGAAGAAATGTCCGAGCATCCCCAGGTCCTAGCCAGAAACATGGTGCTGAACGCTCCCAACATCAACGGTTCAGGGATCGACCTTCGGGTACCAGGGGTGCCAATAAAACTATCTGATACCCCCGGAAAGGCTGAACTGTGTTTCCCCCAATTAGGAGAGCATACAGACCCCCTCTTACTGAAAATGGGGTATACCCAGGAAGAAATCAATAACTTTCGGAATCAAGGCATCATATAACTATGATGCCTTCGATTTTATAACATAGATCATTAGTAGAATTCCTCCACTGACAATGGCCATATCAGCAACATTGAAAACCGGCCACCAGCCAATACTGAAAAAGTCGACCACGGAGCCATAAGCCACCCGGTCGATTACATTGCCAAGCGCGCCTCCGGCTATGAGTCCCATCGCATAAGCCTCGATATTGAGGACCTTCCGTGAATAGTAGTAGACTACTGCACCAGCAATCACACCTATAGCGATTAATACAAACAGCCATACCTTCCCTTCCATCAAACTAAAAGCAGCTCCAATGTTTTGTGCATAAGTCAGATTCAATATACCGGGTATTAACACCTTGCTTTCCCCAACCTGCAATGAATGCATAATCCATTGTTTGCTTCCCTGGTCAATAACCAATATAGCCAGGATGCTCATCCAAAATCTCAATGTTCTCCCTCCATTATTTCATCTATGTTTTACCAAATAAAGCGTATAATCATAAAGAGTCCTTTCCAACAGAGTAAATAGGATTTTCTGTTCAAACTCCTGATGCTTTATACTTATATCAGTTATTCGCAAAGGATTCAAGGGTGAACTTTATAAATAGGTTGTTAATTGGATTTACGCAGACTTTTTTCAGTGAGTCTCGGGGACTGGTCTGCTGACTCGTTTTAAGAGAAACCATCATTTTCCCCACCAACAATTGCAAAAATGAGTCTGCGGACCTGTCCCAGTGACTCGCCCTCACCCAGCACCAATTTTCATCGGTGGTTGCCTGGTCCATGGCAGACTAATTAGGAAGGAAGAAAAATATACTCCTATGCTCATATTACAAGATGCAACGCTTAGACGTTCCGTGTTTAAAACAGCCCTGCCCGCAATGGGAGAAATGACTCTATATATGTTGATTGGTATCGTGGATATCGCTATCGTTGGCAGACTCGGAGCTGTCCCTCTGGCTGCTGTAAGTCTCGGTGCTGAAATCTTCTTCTCAACGATTTTACTTCTGGAGGCGCTGGCAACCGGATCGACCATTTTGGTTGCACAGGCAAAAGGCGCGCAGGATTTATATCAACTCCATCAGGTTTCAATCCAAACCGTATTTATCAGTTTGGTTATGGGTTTCTTGATATTCTTTTTAGGGCTGCATTATACCACCGACATTGTGAACCTGTTTGCTGTCGAAGAAGAGGTTATGCGCCAAAGTGTTGGCTACCTTAAGATTGTGTTCCTGATATCTCCTGTAGCTCTCACCTATTGCATGATTGTGTCTCTATTTAGGGGAATGGGCCGAACGGATATTCCTATGAAAATCGCAATTGTGATTAATCTGATTAACTCTTTCGGAGATTACGTCCTGGTATTCGGGAAATTTGGTTTTCCGGCCCTGGGGGTACTCGGAGCTGCCTGGGCCACATCCATAGCTCATATCGTCGGATTTTTAATCAGTTTTATCTGGTTGATATTTGGCCCCGAATTAAAAGGAATAACTATAAAAATCCGCCCGCAACTACATACCATCAAAAACATTTTTCGTCTGGGACTTCCTAGTATGGGAGAACAGTTCCTGATGGCCGGCTCCGGCCTGGTTTCTACCTTCCTAATTGTCTATCTTGGAACAGTCTCTTATGCCAGTCATCAGGTAGCATTAATGGTTGAATCGCTTTCTTATATGCCTGGTTTTGGCATTGCGATCGCTGCCACCGCTCTCGTCGGTCACGCAGTAGGAGCCAACGATTGGCAACAGGCCAGAAAGGTCACGAAGGGCTCTATTGAACTGGCAATTGTACTGATGGGAAGTATTGGCATTTTGTTTGCCCTGTTTCCTTACCAAATTGCAAGATTATTTACCACAGATAAGGAAATCATTCAAACCGCTGGCTTATTATTGCGTATTGCTTCTCTGGAACAGGTCACAATTGCCATCAGCATGGTTTTAGGAGGGGTCCTCAAAGGAACCGGAGACACCCGAACGCCCATGCTAATCAATCTGTTATTTGTTGTCCTATTTCGTATTCCTTTGCTGTATCTGTTCATACGCATATGGCATCTGCCCATTGCCTATATATGGATTATATTTGTGGTCGATTGGCTTATGAGAGCAAGCCTCTATATCGCTGCCTATTACCGTAATCCCATTCACGACATCCTAAAAAAATAAAGTTACTACTCAGCTATTGACAAAATAATAACTCAAGTTTCGACAGTTGACGGATTATACAGCATGAAGTTGGTTAGTTGGTTAGTTGGTTAGTTAGAAAGTTGGAAAGAATAGACACGGATTAACACGGCTGAGTAGTAACAAAATAAAAAAAGGAAGCAAAAAGAAAATCCCTTTGCTTCCTCCCTGGACATTACTGATCATCTCGAAAGTGTTCCTGCGTTTAAAGAACACGGATTTGACTCCTCGGAGTACCCAACATAATGGCAGTAAGAATGGTAATTTATTCAAAAGTGGATAGAGGATTTTCATGTGGTCCAATCCGGGGAAAAACAATTTCAGCAAATAGATTGCTTTCGCTGTTTCAATAGATCTATGCGTATCTGCATTTGTATTGACAGCGGATATCACCGCATGTTTTTTAGTACCGTAAACCCCGCTGGAGAAGGATTATGGGGTGGCGTATGATGAAGCACTGCACGAAGCAGATGGATTAAATACTCTCTCTCAAGCGGTATGATACTCAATACCCGTGCTCCTTTCCATGCTTTCAACGTTGGTGTTTTCTATGCGGATGGTTTTGTTGCACACAACAAACGCAGCTTTTACCAATACCTGATATACCGGACATCACAGCAAAATCACCCTTTTGGATTTTTAAATCAACGCAACTTAACACAATATCTCGATCATAACGGAATGTGACCCCTTCAAATGCCAGACTGTGCATATTACTATAGATCGTGGTTAAATCCAAATTCGTCTGGTTAAGCTCAGGCTCATCAGGCAGGTTTTCGAGCTCTTTCATACGTTCTGCAGAAGCAAGGACATCGTATGCCTTTGGCAGCAGTCCGGACATGGTGGAAAAAGGGGTCTGGACCTGGCTTACCAGTTGCAAAACTGCCGTAAGTGTACCAAAGGTGATGGTTTTATTCAGCAAACCAAATGAAAACCAAATCAATGCAAACAGGTATCCTATGGCAAAAATGAGTGAAAAACCGGAATTGGCAAGGATACTGATCCTATTTTTCTTAATCTTGGCTTGATAATATTCCTGCTGAAGATCCTGCGCTTTACCTACCATCAGAGGTTCGACACCAAATATTTTGACCACCATCTGGCTTTCGAGTACTTCCTGAATAAAAGAACGGACCACGCCATTCTTTTCCTGCATGTTTTTATGCAGGTATTTTAACTTGTCCCGGAAGCAGCCGCGGCAGGCGGATCATTTGCCGGGTTTGCTGCAAATACCGGGGTGCCTGTAATAGCAAATACTATGAGCACTGATACAAGCAACAGTATATGGCGAAATTGATACTTTTCCATACCGAATCCTCCATTATATATTTACGCAAAAATATTAATCAGAAAATAGATTTTTTTGATTTTTTAACGCAGATTCACGCTGATGTTCGCTGATTAACGCTGATAATTTTAGAATATATAAAACAGCGGTAATCTGCGACAATCAGCGTTAAAATCGTTTCCCTGCATTCCCCCACCATTTTCATGGGTGATTGTTGCCTCCAGTCATGGGCGGTTAGTAAGAAAATAGCTTTTAATAGACGCGGACGACACAGACTTTATGGACTTACGCAGACCTTTTTTTGTAAGGGGTCAGGGGTCAGGAGTAAGGGCAATGCCTGGCGCATAGCGCCTGCCCCCTCACCCCTCACCCATTTTCATAGGTGGTTGTGGCTTGAAGCCATGGGTGATTAATTAGAATTCAGAAGAATCTTCTGACCACGGAACATAAACGATATGTAGGGACAACTGCTCCACCTGCTGTTTTCAGTAAATCATTTGCTAAATGCTCATAGCCCTGTTCCCTGACTTTCCCATCCGATAAATACATCGCCAGCAGGCCTTCCACGACCGTTTTATGAAATAATGGATTTATACTTTGCTGTCCCAGGTGAAGTGACTCATCGATAAAAATTTTCATCCGGTCAATCATTTCCTCCTGATCTTGATAGTAAAAGGTGAAATTAAGATCTCCGCCCTGTTTATCTTCCTGCTGATCGATAAGATAATCCAGCAGGATATGCAGACCACATACCCACGGAAAATAGACATCGACGACATGAACCGCTTCATCGTTTTCTATATGCTTCATACTTGCAAGGCCAAACAATGCAAAAATCCCCAGGGTCGAACCGCAGGCAGCCGAAAACTCCTGCCAGTGTAACCGGGGATACTCTTTAAGGTGTTGATTTGCCCATGTTATCAGCTTTTCCTCACGCCAGTCCTGATCGATATGTTTATATACCTGTAAATCAATATATAGTTGGACCAATTTCATTAGATCATCCTGAACAATTGAGTACGAAGGCAGATGTTTGATACATGTGCGGCACTCCTGTACAAGTTTTTCAATATAACCGCTATCGTCCTGCATTGGATACCCTTCGTAATAGTTAACAGTGATGTCCTTATCCGGTTGAATTGCATCCAAAAGAGATTCATGCAGTTGACGAAAAGCCTGCCCATCCGTACAATTAGCACGGTCGCAAAGGTTATCCAAATAATCACACAGGGTTTGATAGGCTACAATCAATTCCAACAGCACACGTTCAGAGCGAGGATAGGGCACGGCAAAAACCGCCCCGCCATGGCAATGAAACGCTTTGTTGTGCAGACTGCTCAACGCTTGTTTCCTGAGTTCCGTGTCACTGCACTGCAGGACCTCTCGTTCCCAATGTTTAAGCAAACCTTTCACCTGTTTCAATACAACAAAAACGTAATGATTAAGGATCTTCGCCTGTTTCAATCCCATTGATTTTTTCGCGTCATCTCGTGGTATCATAACCTGGTTTTGCGATTCTATCATTGCCTAACCACCTTAACAGCATCGGAGGGCTGCTGCAGACACTGATAATAATGCGTCAGTACATACTCCCCTAACTTAATTAATTCACTTTTCGCCGAAGAGGAAGCAAAAAAATCGAGCGCTTTTAACCCATTCTGAACATACTGTTCCGCCAGGCAAAGTGCCTTATTAGCAGCCTGACTATCCAGTAAGATGCGGATAATTCGCTGCAGCTGCTCTTCTGTGATGTGTTTTGTCTGTAGGATCTGCCGCAAACACATACCATATTCAGGGTGTTCGAGGGCATAGATAACAGGCAGGGTAATGTTTCCTTCTAACAGGTCAGATCCAACCGGTTTGCCAAGCAGGGTACTGCTTGATTGAAAATCGAGCAGATCATCAATGATTTGAAAAGCACAGCCCAAAAGGAATCCATATTCTTGAAGGGCTTTCACCTGCTGTTCCTCCAATCCTCCGCAGAGGCCCCCGACTCTGCACGCCGCTGCGAACAAGCACGCCGTTTTTTCATAAATCTTTTGAAAGTAATCTTCAACAGTAATATCGAGATTATGCGCCAACGACATTTGCCTGACTTCTCCTGCACACATAATCTGTATGGTATCGGTCACTTCTTCCATGATTTCTTTCATTCCATGACGATTGATTAATTGAAATGCGGTTGCAAACAGATAATCTCCAACCAATACCGAGTTCGTATTTCCCCATCGCTGGTTGACACTATCCTGCCCTCTTCTGAGAGCCGCATGGTCAATCACATCATCATGAATAAGTGATGCCATGTGAATCAATTCAATGGCTGCCGCCATGTCAATACCCCTAGCAGCATCATCAGAACCAAATGACGAACACAATAATACCAGGCGTGGGCGAATCATTTTTCCGTTCCGCTGCAGGATATATGCAAATACCTCATTTAACTGCGGGTTATCACTATGCAAAACTTCTTTGAGTCGGCCCTGAACTGTTTCGTGTGAAAACGGATAAAGGGCCCGCGTATTTGTAACCGTAATGGGAATCACTCCTTTGGAACATTTTTCTAATATTCTTCCCAGCCGGCAACAAACTATGCAGACCCTTTTTATTTGTTTATCTATTATTTACAAGCCAAGTTTTTCTTTAACCTGTTGGTGGGCAAAGTTTTCAATCTGATCGTCTAGTTCCTGTTGAATGATAACTCCCTTTCGTTTTGCCATATTCCGAATAAAGTAGTCAGCAACAACCGGGTTTTTCGGTAACAGGGGGCCGTGTAAATAGGTG
Organism: Bacillota bacterium; assembly: GCA_034659475.1. Classification (GTDB taxonomy): domain Bacteria; phylum Bacillota; class Syntrophomonadia; order Syntrophomonadales; family Syntrophomonadaceae; genus JAYEHK01. The sequence goes on from JAYEHK010000022.1 coordinate 15,222, forward strand.
CCGATCAGATTCCGATAGTGCAGCCCTTCCCCTCCGTCTTTCCCATTGTTGCCATAACCTCGAAGCACCGACCCAAAAGGAGAGAGTTCAGCATCATCCAAATAAGTGCGACCACCATGATTTTCGAATCCTACCACTGAAGCCTTGTCCTCATCGAGCTCACTTTCAATAGCAATATTGCCGATGAGCCTATCCTTTTCACCTATTGTATACAGATCAAACAGTCCCAAACCCTTCATGATGGTCCCATCATAGGCACGATATTCCTTACCAAGCAATTGATAAGCACCGCAGACACAAAGGACCGGAAGGCCATCATCCACTTCATTCATCAGTTCATCCGACTTCTGGATAAGATCATGATATACCAGGTTCTGCTCACGATCAGAGCCTCCCCCCATAAAAATCATATCAACATCCTTCATTTGAAAGGACTGCTCAAGGCCTATGCTCCTAATTTCGCAGGTTAAACCTCTCCATTCCATGCGTCGTTTGATACAGATCAAATTACCCCAATCCCCATACAGGTTCATTAAATCGGGATACATATGCGCAATAACAAAATGTTCATTAGCTGAATTCATCTTATTCCCCCCCATCCTTTACTTTTTCTCTGCGGTCATTAAAGGATGGCTCGTGTGGTTTACTGTGTCGCTGCAATGCCGAGAGAATCTTTCGACATTCAAACAAAGCAGTATACGTGCTTAATACGTAACTGCGCTCCGAGTCTTTTTCAATCACACGCTGAATTCCTTTTTCCAGCGAGGTTTCAAGAATGATGTTCTCTTTAGACACACCTGCATATTTTACCCGGACCGCCATGTCGCCGCTTCGTTGTCCAGACGCAACAAAGCATTGTACCCCAGCGTCAGGATGATTAATCATTTCAACCTCAGCATCCCATATCCATGAAATATCTCTGCCATCTGCTGCATTGTCATTTAACGCCATAAAAACGTTTTTCGCAGAAGGATCCTGTAAAAGTATGGACAAACTCTGGTTTAGACCAGTGGGATTTTTCACAAGAATGAGTACTACCCGTTTGCCGTCAATAACAAAATGTTCCATCCGTCCGGCCCGGGGCTGATAATTCAGAATTGCCCTTTCAATAATATCCCCTGATATCTCCAGCAAACTACATAAAGACACAGCCGCCAGAATATTATAAGCATTGTAAAAACCCTGGTAAGAACTGCTGACGCTAACCTCATCTACTTTAAAACGCAAAGTGGGATTCATCTCTAAATCCCCTGCAGTGAAATGTCGCTTTGGATTTGTATTGCCACACTGCGGACAATGAAATTTGCCTAACTGGGCATAATGAAACCGATCATACTGCAATTCACTTCCACAAACGATACAAAACCGCCCTTCCCTGCTTTCATCAGAAGACTGGCTGTCGTAAGGGGTTTTATCAAATCCATAATACCAACAATGCAATCCTGTCTCATCCTGAAAATTAGATACCAGTGGATCATCCGCATTTAATACCAGCTCAATAGAAGTATCTTTTACTGCCTCCTTAATCAAGCGAATCGTGTGATCGAGTTCTCCATACCTGTCCAATTGATCCCGAAAAAAATTCGTAATCAGAATATATTGTGGGGTTAGTTCCTTAAGAAGATGCGGTACATTCGCCTCATCTGTTTCGAGAAGACCATAATTCATCGGTTTGTTACCCAGCAAATTGGTGGACTGAATAAACGCCGTTGTAATCCCGGTCATCATATTGGCCCCCGCCTGATTATGTACATACGATTCCTGTTTTTCCGCAATCATTGCTGCAATCATATTCGTGGTCGTTGTCTTTCCATTGGTCCCGGTAACAACAATAATCTCTTTTTGAATATTACCAGCCAAATCCTTCAAGATATCCGGATCGATACGACGTGCTATTCGTCCCGGAAAATCTGTTCCCTGATTCCCCAACAACCGGCTGAGCAATATCACCGCTTTTCCAGCTGCGATTGCAAGTGTCCGACGAAAACGAAACATATTCTCTCATTCCCCTATTCTTTGTTGCTTAGTATGAAACCAGGAACCCATATCAAAGAACCTATTGTGACGATAGTGTTTCCTGTCAATTAAATCTTGATAAACCTTCTCAAGTATCTGTGCCTTACTCCTCGATGACATTTCTTCTGCCTTTTTCAATGCATTTCTTTTCAATTTCTCGTATAGAAGCTCATTTTCCAAGACATCACAAATCGCATGAGAAAGGTGCTCCTCATTACAGTCTGTTAAAACCCCATCTAACCCATCATCTACCATATCCTGCACCCCCGAAGCACGTACAGCTACGACCGGTAATCCAGCAGCCATCGCTTCAATCAGTACAAGTCCCTGTGTCTCTGTAAGAGAAGAAAAAACAAATAGATCCGCTGAAAAATACACATGCACCAAGGTATCGAAAGGCAATGCACCCGTGAATATAACATCGCTTTCCAGAGATAAACCCATTTTTTTCACAATTCCCTTTAGCTCATGCTCCATGGGGCCCTGCGCAGTAATGACCAAGGTCGTGTCAGGGGTACGCTGTTTTACCAGTTCAAAGCTTCTTAGCAAAAAGGGAAGGTTTTTTTCTTTGGTTAATCGGCCAACAAATAACAGGATCTTGTTATCTTCCGGTATATCGTATTGCTCCCTTAACCACTCACTATTACCATTTTCAAAACGATAGAGCGGAACCCCGGTTGGAATAACAGAAACAGGCGTCTTAACAGCAAAATCTTTTACAATATCCGCAATCTCCGGAGAGGGTACAACAACATGATCACACGTGTTACAGAAGTGAGTGCTGTATTTTACAGTAACCTCTTTGGCAATATCCTGCGCAACCGGAACGTAATGCACATACTGATCATAACGAGTATGATAGGTGAACAGAATCGGTATATGATATTTCCTGGCATACCGTAATCCAACCCTTCCCATCGTAAAAGGAGAATGGACATGGATAACATCCAGCTTTAGCTTTTTCAATAGAATGTTTATCCCGGGATACACAGGAATAGCCAGTGTATAGTCAGGATTGGTAGGGGACGGAACCGAATAGAAGCGATACACATTTTCCTCTTCTTCATCATAATTCGGATAAGACGGTGCAAATATATGTACCTCATGACCCATTCGGGTGAGTTCCTCTTTAAAGGTTGAAATCGAAGTCACTACACCGCTTGTATATGGTTTATAACTGTCAGTAAAAATACCCACTTTCATGGTACGGCCTCCTATGCCTCTTTATACACGAATTACTATAAACCCTTTTACACCATTTCGCAATGAAGGAAGATAAGCAAATTTTCGGTTCTTCTCTGCTTTATCTCCCTTCTTCCAACCAGGTAATCATTCTTCAAACATTTCGTATCCTGCAATATTAATGGTTTCGCCCATATCACTCATCGTCCCGGAGGTGATGGACCCTCCTCGCAGCTCTCTCTGGTCGGGTTGAAGTTTTTGGGCACAACCCGCACAAACAGTGGTATTACACAGTCGTGCCAGTCGTTGCTGTTCAATTGGTTGTCCGCAGGATTCACAGATCCCATATTGACCGGTTTGAGCCCGTGAAAGTGCATCGTTTACCTTTTCCAATTCCAATTCCAGTAATTCCAGGAATCCGGCATCCTTTTCCCGTTCAGACAATTCCGATGCAACATCTGCCGGATGCTGATCAAACAAAGATAGTTCGTCTGTAGATTCGGCCATAGATACACTAAAACGATCCTGCCTTTTTTGAATCAACTGTTCCAATTCTTCTTTCTTCTGTCGCAGTTGTTGTACTTCTTCCACTACAAGAACACCTCACATTTTCCCTCCGCCACCGCTGCCATGGAAAACTGCTCCCCCTGCTCCCAGTTGATTCACAACAATATTTACAATATCAGCGATAAAATCACCAATAAGGGGCATATTCAGCACTACAATCTTTTGCAAAAGGTAAATAACTACTGCAGCTAGTACTGTAAATCCGATGGCCATCCCAAAGCCTCTGGCAACACCTGCCCAGAAGTTTACAAAAAATAGGCGCCAAGGATTATGCAGCATTTCCACATATTCTGAAATGCCCATTTTCTCCATATTTAATGATATCTCTTCCAGTTTTTCATTCACTTTATCCAGAGGATTTTTTTCCGGTGGTTGCCCCTCCATTGATGACACCTCACACCTCTATTTTCTCTATTTATTCCATTAAATATACTAGAATAAAACCCTAACTTCCATGGTTACTAGTTGTTTAATGAATGAATAGGTGCTGGAATTCTCCCTTTTCGGTTGATAAATTGATTGGAAGAAAACGAATTCACTTTCATGATCGGTGCATGCCCCAATAATCCACCAAATTCTACCGATTCTCCAACATCTTTTCCCGGCACTGGAATCAATCGAACCGCGGTTGTCTTGCGATTAATCATACCGATAGCAGCTTCATCCGCAATAATTGCTGAAATGGTTTCTGCCGGTGTGTGCCCCGGAATGGCAATCATATCAAGGCCTACCGAACAGACACAGGTCATTGCCTCCAGTTTTTCAATATTCATCGCTCCGGCCTCTACGGCATTAATCATTCCCTGATCTTCGCTTACGGGGATAAAGGCCCCGGAAAGTCCTCCTACATAGGAAGAGGCCATCGCGCCACCCTTTTTCACCGCATCATTTAGCATTGCCAAACAGGCAGTAGTACCGTGGGTGCCAACCCTTTCCAAACCCATTGACTCAAGAATATCAGCTACACTGTCCCCTATCGCAGGCGTAGGCGCAAGGGAAAGATCGAGAATACCAAAGGGTACGCTAAGGCGTTTGGATGCCTCTCTCCCAACCATTTCACCCGCCCTGGTGATTTTAAAGGCAGTCTTTTTAATAATATTGGCTAATTCTCCGAGGTCCACATTGGGATGTTTGTTTACAGCCTGCAATACAACCCCTGGTCCACTCACCCCTACATTGATAACTGATTCAGGTTCTCCTACCCCATGAAAAGCACCCGCCATAAATGGATTATCCTCCGCAGCATTACAAAACACCACCAGTTTAGCACAGCCTAATCCACCTTTGTCTGCCGTTAAATCTGCCGTTTTCTTAATGATTCGGCCCATTTCAAATACTGCATCCATATTTATTCCGGCTTTCGTGGTGCCAAGATTTACCGAGGAACAAACCCTTTCTGTTTGGGCCAGGGTTTCAGGAATTGCATCAATAAGCGCCAGGTCTCCTCTGGTAAAGCCCTTATGAACCAGAGCAGAGAATCCTCCTAAGAAATTAACCCCAACCTCGGCAGCAGCTTTGTCAAGGTATCTTCCTATTGTCACCATATCATCTTTATTCAATCCATCCCCTACCATGGCAACAGGAGTCACTGAAATCCTTTTGTTAATAATAGGTATTCCATACTCCTTCTCAATATCATTCCCTACTTTTACCAGATTCTCTGCATAACCCAGTATTTTGTCATAGATCCTTTGCCCCGTCTGCTCTCCTATCTCTCTGCGGCAATCCTGGATATTGATCCCCATGGTAATGGTTCGAATATCTAAATTTTCAGCCTGAACCATATTTATCGTTTCTAGTACTTCATCCCTGCTAATACTAAACGGCATTTTTCTTCCTCCTTCGTTCATCCTATATAACCAATAAGGGGAGAACTAATCTCTCCCCCTATGCTTATAAATCTGTATAGGTATTTGTTCTTATATTTAGATGCGATGCATAAACCGGAAAATATCTTCGTGCTGCACCGTAATCTGAACCTGCAGCTCTTCACCTTTGGCAGTAAGGGCATCTTTTACTTCTACGATATCCAATTTACTATTTGATATATCCACAACCATGACCATGGTGAAAAAGCCTTGCAATATGGTCTGGCTTATCTCCAAAATGTTAATCTGCACATTGGATAAAACAGCAGAGATTGTGGCGATAATGCCTACTTTATCGTATCCAACAACTGTGATAATAACCTTTTTACCTTCTTCTAACACTTCTATCCCTCCATTTCTTGAACGGCTCTTGCACAGCGGCTGCAAAGGGTAGGATGCTCGTTATTCATCCCGACCGATGTATCGATGGTCCAGCAGCGCTCACATTTTTCACCCGGTGCGGCTTCAACCTGTACCCATAAACCTTCCATTTCATCCAGGGATACGGAGTCAGTATTGTGCTCAGCAGCAGGTGCCAAAATCACTTTTGAGACAATAAATATTTTTTCTAATCCACCTATTTCACGAAGAACGGAAAGCTTTTGATCATCGGCAAATATCGTAATCTGGGCGCCCAATGAATGCCCAATAATTTTTTTATTCCTTGCTTCTTCAAGGGCTTTACTGCTTACCTCCCGCATTGCGATAAGGCTATCCATTTTCGCTTCCAGCTCGGGATTGCACATTTTTTCGTCGATCTCCGGCCATTCCACTAACTGAACACTATCAGGCTGTTCTTCACTGCGAATATATCCCCATATCTCTTCACTGGTAAACGTAAGGATTGGCGCTAAAATAATAGTTAGAACCTTAATCGTTCGATACATTACTGTTTGAGCTGCTTTGCGCCCTGGATCATTGGGATTTTCACAGTAAAGCTTGTCTTTCAAAATATCGAAGTAAATGCTGCTCATATCCACCGTACAGAAGTTGTGCACCGAATGGAAGACCACATGGAATTCATGTTCTTCATACCCTTTGCTAACTCTTTTCAACAGTCTATCCAATTTCGCCAATGCCCACTTATCAAGATCAGTCAGGTCTTCATAAACAACCGTATCAGTTTCAGGATTGAAATCGTACAGGTTCCCCAGGATAAACCGACATGTGTTTCTGATCTTACGGTATGCCTCACTGGTTTGTTTAATAATGTTGGCTGAAACCCCAATATCATTTCGGTAATCAGCTGAAGACACCCACAGGCGAAGAATATCCGCACCCATTTCATTGATCATCTTCAAGGGGTCAACTACATTGCCCAATGATTTGGACATCTTGTATCCCTTTTCATCCACAATGAACCCATGTGTCAGACATTCTCTATACGGTGCGGTGCCTTTCACAGCTACGGCCGTAGAAAGAGAGGAATTAAACCATCCCCGATGCTGATCACTGCCCTCAAGATAAAGGTCTGCAGGCCAGCGAAGATCAGGATGTGTTTCCAGTACGCTCATATGAGATGACCCGGAATCAAACCATACATCCATTATATCAGTCTCTTTAGCAAAGTGCTGTCCCCCGCATTTTGGACATGTAAAGCCTGCTGGCAATAAATCTTTGGCTTCTTTCATAAACCAGATATCAGAGCCATGTTCTCTGAACAATTCACTGACCTTTTGAATCGTGTCTTCATTAATAATGGTTTCTCCACATTCTTCACAGTAGAAGATCGGAATCGGCACACCCCAGGTACGCTGCCGGGAAATACACCAATCGCCACGATCTCGAACCATATTATAAATACGATCTCTTCCCCAAGAAGGAATCCATTTTACATCGTCAATCGCCTCAAGCGCTGTGTCTCTAAAGCCATCGATGGAGGCAAACCATTGATCCGTAGCCCGATAGATGATTGGATTTTTACATCTCCAACAGAACGGATACTGATGCGCATAATCTTCCTTTTTCAGCAATACTTTACGGTCTTGCAGTTCTTTGATAATCGTTTCATTTGCGTCATTCACAAATAAGCCCTCAAATTTACCAGCTTCTTCTGTAAAATGACCGCTGTTATCAACGGGAGAAAGTACCTCCAGGCCATATTCTTTGCCAACGTAGAAATCATCTTCACCATGTCCAGGCGCCGTATGAACACAACCAGTACCAGCTTCCAACGTAACATGGTTCCCAAGAATAACAAGAGAATCTCTGTCCATAAAGGGGTGACGGCAGACTGCCCGGTCAATGTCTCTTCCTTTGAAAGAGGAAAGAATATTGTAATCCTCCCATTCCAGTATCTTGGAGACTTCTTCTAGCATGCCTTTGGCAATCACATATTTTTCGTTGTTCACTTCGAGCACAATGTATTCAAAATCCGGATGAACAGAAATCGCCTCATTGGCCGGCAGCGTCCAGGGAGTCGTCGTCCAAATGACCACAAAGGCATCTTCCGGAATGAATCCCTTGCCATCTTTAATAGGGAATTTCACATAAATAGAAGGAGATACTTTGTCGCCATATTCAATTTCTGCTTCAGCCAGCGCTGTTTCGCAATCAGCACACCAGTAAACAGGTTTTAGTCCTTTGTATATATAACCCTTTTTCGCCATCTCGCCAAACACCTGAATCTGAACCGCTTCAAATTCAGGATTTAACGTAAGGTAGGGATGATCCCAGTCCCCTCTGACACCCAGGCGTTTAAATTGATCTCTTTGCAGATCCACATATTTCAACGCATATTCTCTGCAATGCTTGCGGAATTCAACAACGTCGGTTTTATGTCTGTCAATTCCCAGCGCCTTAATGGCCTGCTGCTCAATGGGCAATCCATGCGTGTCCCACCCTGGAACATAAGGAGAATCATAACCTGTCATGGTTTTATGCTTAACAATAATGTCTTTCAATACCTTGTTCAGGGTATGGCCAAGATGGATATTTCCATTTGCATAGGGAGGACCATCATGTAGAATATATTTTTCTTTACCCTGATTCTTCTCCTGTACTCTATGGTAAATATCATTTTTTTCCCAGTTCTCCAATATATCCGGTTCTCGTTTGGGGAGATTCGCCCGCATGGGAAAATCTGTTTTCATTAAGTTAATTGTTGCATCGTACTTACCTTTGGCCATTATTTAAAACCACCTCACCAAATTTTTTTCACAATTATTCATTGCTGTTCAGTTCAAACTAGGTCTGGGGTTGAACATTGATACTTAGTAAGTACCCTCCTAAGCCAATATCGTTCTTATTAGAACAAAAAACCTCTCATCCCGAGGGACGAAAGGTATTCTTCCGCGGTACCACCCTACCTGGTTTATGAATACATAAACCTCTCTGCTCTTTTAACGCTTACAGCGTTCTAACCCCAATATCAGAGTTAGAAAAGCTCCTGGGTGATCTTCAATCGAAAGATAAAACCCGGCTCACACCAATCCCGAATTCGCTTCATTTACCCATTTCGTTTACTGTCCCATTCATCGCATCATATATGTTTTTATACAAAATCTAACTAAAACATAAATATTTTATCACATGCCATCACGCAAAACAATCGTTCTCTTAAATTATCACCCCAATTGTTGCTTTCCAAACAGCAAATGAACTATCCTTCATCCTCAAAAACTTTACTGCACCAATACTCAACTGTGCAGTGTTTACAGTCTGCCTTGCGAGCCCTGCAGACCCTGCGACCGTGAAACAAGAAAAGATGATGCGCTCTGCTCCACTGCTCTTCTGGGATTATGGCTTTCAAGCCCAGCTCCGTTTTCTCCGGATTCTTCTCACAAACAAGTCCCATCCGATTTGTAACTCGCTGAACATGCGTATCAACACCCAGACCCGGTTTATTAAAAGCCACAGAACGAACTACATTCGCCGTTTTCCTCCCCACCCCTGGAAGGGCCAATAATTCATCAAAATCCTCGGGTACAACACCATTGTGTTTTTCAATAATTTCCTTGGAAAGCTTCTTGATACTCTTGGCTTTATTTCGAAAGAGTCCTACGCCTTTTATTTTTTCTTCTAGTTGTTGCAGATCCACATTGACCAAAACCTCGGGTGTATTATAATCCCTGAAAAGCTCTGCTGTCACCTGGTTGACCTGATCATCCGTACTCTGCGCTGACAACACAACCGCCACCAAACACTCAAACTCCGAACTAAACTTCAGCCTCGGTCCCGCGTCTCGATAGTCCTTATTCAGTTGTTCCAATATCTTCACTACCCGCTCTTCAATACGCATCATCAAAGCTCCAATTCAAATAATCCCCACACCAACTAAGACAACTTCACATTAGACAGATAATGCGTCATAAAGTTGGTCAGTTGGTTAGTTGGTTAGTTGGTTAGTTGGAAAACTGAATAGGGTGTAGAATGGGACAAGCGGTGTCTGACCCCAACAATATTGGAACTCTGCGTATCTAGATAATTGGGTGGTAACGCTGCATGA
>JAYEHK010000023.1:0-18953 GCA_034659475.1 Bacillota bacterium
AATATTAATGATAAGGGCAGAGGGGCTAAGTTCGAGTTATTGTTAGCCACACTTCGTAGAGAGAGATCGGGAACGCGATACCTATTACTTACTCCTTTTGCTACAAATGCAATAGACGTATCTTACTGGCTGGGAGAAGAAAAAGGGAATCCCATAGTAATCGATTGGAAGCCTAATGAGCGTATTGTGGGTATAGTTAAACCCGGTAAAAAGCTGAGGAACCAACCTTTTCGGAGTATGGAGTTCGAAACCCTTGAATCAGTGCATTCGGATTATCCTGCGGGAGAGTCAATTGATTTGGGCTTGTATTCTACTAAAGGAAAAGATATAAAAAGTAAAGAGCAACTGGCTCTCAGATTGGCATTAAGCTGGGAAAAAGCACGAAATGGTGGAGTTTTGTTACTGGCGCCAAGTCGACCAAAAGCAGAAAAACGTGCTCAATGGCTGACATCTCAATTATCCGACAGGCCTTTATCTAAATCAGTAGATATAGTATGTCGATATCTTGAGGCAGAAATGGGTAAGGGAATTCCATTAATAGAAATGCTGAAAAAAGGAGTTGCTTATCATCATGCCGGACTTTCACCTGAAGCACGTTATTTTATTGAGAGATTGGTCGAAGATGGTGAAATAAAAATCCTTTGCGCAACTACTACGCTGGCTCAAGGTGTTAATTTTCCCCTATCAGTTGTCATAATTGAAGATCACTTCCGTAGAATACCCCAGCGGGGTGGAACATGGAAAGTAGAAGACCTTGAACCATGGGAATTTTGGAATATTGCCGGACGCGTTGGCCGAACGTTTGAGGATTCTTTAGGAATTGTTACCTTTGTGAATACTGACAATGAGCAAAAAAGCAAAATACAGAATTATTTATCTAATGATAATTTTGAAATAACAAGTGCTTTGATGGGATTATTGACAGAGCTCAAAGGGCGAAGTAATATTTCATTTAACTCATATTTAGTGGATGAGGTAAAACCTGCTTCAGCATTTCTACAGTACATTGTTCATGCAGTTGCCAGTACGAGTTTAAACAAGGTTAGAAATGATGTGGAAGGAATAATAAGAGCTAGCTTTGTATATGAACAAGCACGCTCTGAAGACCCTAAGTTAGCCGAAGATTTAATTAGAATTACTCGGATATACTTAGATCAGCTTGAAGCAAGCAAAGGCAAGACACTGCAAGGATTTGCCAAGCTGGCTGATGGAACAGGGTTTAGCAGTCCTTCAGTTGATATAATCATGAGAAATTGGAAATATGAAGGCGAATATCGAGAAACAGATTGGAATCCCGATGCCCTTTTTAACGAAACGGGGATAAGTGATACTCTTATTAACGCAATTGTGACTTTGAATGAAATACCAGAGATAAGGCTGAGTTCTGAAGACCAAGGAGCTTTCGATGCTGAGCGTATTGCACGAATTACTTCACGTTGGGTGAATGGTACGCCATTATATGAAATTGCACATGATGAATACAAGGGCGATGTTGTTAAGTGTATTCAGCATATCTATAGTAAAATTTCCAATCTAATTCCATGGGGAATAAGAGGAATACAAAAAGTTTCATTAGCGGGTGATGAAAATGCGAATTGGGAAGCAGCAGATCTAATCCCTGCAATGATATACCATGGTGTTCGTTCGAAAGAAGCTATAGCTCTGAGAATGCTAAGTGTTCCACGCTTGGCAGCTGAAGGATTAGCAAAACAATGGCGTAGTAAGGAAGTGGTATCTGTCAAAAATGCATCGGATTGGCTAAATGACTTAGATGGAAATCATTGGAACAAAGCACTTCCTAAGGATTCACCTTTAAGTGGGAGTGAATGTAAAATATTGTGGGAAATACTTGAGGGGAAGAAAAAATGGGGCACCATTTACGAATAGGTAATGAACATGTAAGAGTTATTTGAATGTTAGAAGCCGTAGGGGCAATTCGTGCATGGCTCCTACGGCTTTGGAATGGGTGATTACATTGAAACTTCAATTTGATAAGGATTTAGAATACCAAAAACAGGCGGTTGAAGCAGTTGTGGATTTATTTAAGGGCCAAACGCCGATGCAGTCTAACTTCACTGTTACAGGGTGGGGAAAACAAATAGGGCTTTATGACACAGATCATGGGATTGGGAATCGACTGGAGTTAGATGAGGAAGATATTTTTAATAACCTCCATGAGGTGCAGCTTCGAAACGGCATAGCTCAGACGAAAAGCCTGAAGCCAGGCCAATATGACTTTGATGTTGAAATGGAAACCGGTACGGGTAAGACCTACGTTTATCTGCGCACGATTCTGGAACTGAACAAAAACTATGGCTTTTCCAAGTTTATTATCGTGGTGCCATCTATCGCAATAAAAGAGGGCGTCTATAAGTCCTTGCAAATCACCAGAGAGCATTTCAGGGGGCTTTATGATAACCGTATTTACGAGTTCTTTATATACAGTAGCGATAAGTTAGAACAGGTACGTAATTTTGCAGTGAGTGATAACATCGAGATTATGGTTATTAATATTGACGCTTTTCGCAGAAGCTTTGTGGACATCGAAAAGGAAAGCAAAGCCAATATCATTCACCGTTCCAATGATAAATTGAATGGAATGAAGCCAATTGAGCTCATTAGCGAAACAAGGCCTTTCGTTATCATTGATGAACCTCAGTCAGTGGATACCACGCCGAAATCAAAGGAAGCAATCAAATCACTAAACCCTCTGTGTGCGCTGCGTTATTCCGCTACCCATGTGGATAAGCATAATCTAGTATACAAGCTTGATTCGGTTGATGCATTTGAGCTTGGTTTGGTTAAACAGATTGAAGTAGCAGGTTTTGAGTCAAAGGATTATCACAATAAGGCTTATTTTAAGCTATTATCTGTGAACAACAAAAAGTCACCGATAACTGCCAAAATAGAATTGGATATACATAAAACAGGTAAGGTGCAACGTAAAGCGGTAACAGTAAGGCGCGGAGATGATTTATCCGATAAATCTGGAGGACGTGATCTATATGAGGGATATATCATAAATGAAATATACTGCGAACTGGGTAACGAATATGTTGATTTCACCAGCAAATCAGAAGTGCTGCGAATAGGTTCAACGGTTGGAGATGTTGATGATTCTGCCATTAAACGGCAACAAATACGAAAGACGATAGAAGAGCATCTGGATAAGGAACTACAACTTAATCCAAAGGGCATAAAGGTTCTCAGTTTATTCTTTATAGATAGGGTTGCTAATTATCGCTATTACGATGAGGAGGGAAACTTGCAAAAGGGCAAATATGCTCTAATCTTTGAAGAAGAATATAAGGATTTAATCACCAGACCTAAGTATAATATGCTTTTCAAGGACATTGATGTTGATACTGCTCCGGATGGTGTTCATAATGGCTATTTTTCGCAGGATAAAAAGGGCAAGTTAAAGGATACTAGCGGAAATACTGCTGCTGATGACGATGCATACAGTCTGATCATGCGTGACAAGGAAAGGCTTTTGAGCTTTGACAGCAAATTGCGGTTTATCTTCTCCCATTCAGCTTTGCGTGAAGGTTGGGATAATCCTAATGTATTCCAGATTTGCACCTTGAATGAAAGCAAATCAGAGGTAAAAAAGCGCCAGGAAATTGGTCGTGGACTTCGTCTTTGCGTCAATCAGGATGGTGAGAGATTACATGGCTTTGAGGTTAACACATTAACTGTTATGGCCAACGAAAGCTATGAAAGCTTTGCCAAAGGCCTGCAATCTGAAATTGAGAAAGATGAAGGTATCAAATTCGGCGTGATCGAAACACATTCTTTTGCTAATATCCCTGTTAGGCAAAGTGATGGCAGCACAGCTTATCTGGGGCAGCAAGCCTCAGAAAAACTATTCTCTTTCTATGAGCAAAAGGGTTATGTTGATGGTAATGGAAAAGTGTCAGACAAGCTAAGAAATGCTTTGAAGAATAATGCGCTAGAGCTTCCTCAGGAATATGAAGTAAACAGAAATGCCATTATTATATTATCCAAAAAAGTCAGCGGCAATCTTAATATTAAAAATAATGCTGATAAAAAGACAGTCAACCTTAATAAACAGGTATTCCTGAGCGATGATTTTAAATTACTGTGGGAGGAAATCAAATACAAAACCACTTATTCTGTTGATTTTGACAGCGAAGAACTGATCGAAAAGTGTTGTGCAGAAATGCGTCAGAACCTGAAGGTTGAAACAGCTAAGCTTATCTATACCAAAGCTGCTCTGGATATAGCCACCGGAGGTGTCGGGACGACCGAGAAAGACCGGACAACTGTTTTGACGACAAACATGAGCGAAACACTGCCGGATATCATCTCGTTCTTACAAAATCAAACGAATTTAACGCGTCGAACCATTGTCGAGATTCTAAAACGGAGCCAAACATTGCCTCTGTTTAAGAAGAACCCACAAAAATATATGGACGAGACAGCCAAGATGATATCTGCCAAAATGCGACTATCAATCGTTGATGGTATCAAATATACCAAAATTGGTGCCGAGGAGTACTATGCCCAGGAGCTATTTGAAAGTAACGAGCTTTTTGGTTATCTCTCCAAAAACATGATCGAAAGCACCAAATCTGTTTACGAATACACTATTTACGATTCCGACAATGAGGCTAGTTTTGCCCAGAAGTTTGAAAACAATCAAAGTGTTAAGCTATATGCTAAGCTTCCTAATTGGTTCAAAATCCCGACCCCCCTAGGTAACTATAATCCGGACTGGGCGCTGTTAATTGACAAAGATGGCGAACAGAAACTCTACTTTGTGCTTGAAACAAAGGCCAATATACTCAATGAAGCACTGCGCCCCACGGAAAGTGCCAAGATTAAATGTGGATATAAACATTTCGAATCTTTGGGCAATGCGGTGGAATTTGAAGAAGTTGATGATTTTACAACATTTATTGAAAATATTTAAATGATATGCAGTATCGAAACCCATACAGGGAGTATTAGACAGGTGGAGAGGTGATTTTATGGCTGATATTAAATTTAAGATCACAAAAACGCTCGGTGTTTTGTCCGAAGGCTCCAAAGGCTGGCAGAAGGAAATCAACCTGGTGAGCTGGAATGACCGCAAACCGAAGATCGACATCCGGGACTGGGGGCCGGAGCATGAGAAAATGGGGAAGGGTGTTACCTTGAACAGAGAAGAATTAAAGAGTTTGAAAGAGCTACTGAATAGCATGGATCTGGAGGCGTTGGAGATAGACTAGCTTTACAGAAAGCTATTAATGGTAATTAGGGACTTAAAATCGCTATGTAAATAAGGGAGCATCAGGGTAGAGAGGTTAGATTTTCTTCTCATGAAAGGAGCTCAACCATGAATATAACCACGTTTGACAGCACCAAAGAATATTTATTCAAACTGCTGAATGATGTTGGGGCTGGGAAGGTCCAGCTTCCTGACTTTCAGCGTGGATGGGTATGGGATGATGAGCATATTCGGAGCATTTTAGCCAGCGTTTCACTGTCTTAGCCTATTGGTGCTGTAATGATGATGCAAACAGGGAATGCGGACGTAAGGTTCAAAACCCGTTTGGTTGAAGGTGTTATACAAGCTGATCCACCGTTACCTGAGCAGCTTATTCTTGATGGGCAGCAGCGGCTGACTTCACTATTTCAGTCCTTATATTCTAATGAACCGGTTTCAACAAAGGATAGTCGGAACCGACCTATTAAGCGTTGGTATTATATTGATATTGAAAAAGCGCTTGATCCACAGACTGATCGCGAAGAAGCCATTCTATCTATTTCAGAGGAGAAAATCCGGAAAGATCTGTGGGGACATGTCGTGGAGGACTTAAGTTCATGGGAAAAGGAATATGAAGCCGGTGTCTTTCCGTTATTCTTAATTCAAGATTATTTTGAATGGAAGTCTGGATATGACGAGCATTACAATTATGATAAAGAAAAGCTAAAGCGGTTTAATGAATTAAACAAAGAGATTATTAAACGATTTGAACAATACCAGATGCCAGTCATAACTCTGGGAAAGGAAACACCGAAGGAAGCTGTTTGTCAAGTTTTCGAAAAGGTCAATACAGGCGGCGTATCCCTAAGCGTTTTTGAATTACTCACCGCTACGTATGCCGCAGATGATTATCAACTGCGGGATGATTGGGACATACGTGAAAAGAAATTAAGGGAATATAAGGTTTTAAGGAGTATAGAAAACACTGATTTTCTTCAATCAGTTTGTCTTTTGGCGACCTATGACCGTAAGAAAAACGACCCTAAAGCCGGGGTAAGTTGTAAACGTAAGGATATTCTCAATCTATCGTTTGAAGAATATAAAACCTGGGCTGATACGGCGACCGAGGGTTTTTTGAAAGCAGCAAAGTTTTTACATAATCAAAAGATATACGATAGTCGTGATCTTCCATATCGGACACAAGTAGTACCGCTGGCAGCAACATTGGGTTTTTTGGGAACTAAAGCAGAAAATGATGGCGTGAAAATGAAAATGGCTCGCTGGTATTGGTGTGGTGTTCTGGGTGAACTCTACGGAAGTGCGATTGAAACAAGGTTCGCAAAGGATTTTCCTGAATTAGTTGAGTGGATAAATGGTGGGACTGAGCCAAGCACGATAGCTGAGTCAAACTTTATGGCTTCTCGTTTATTAACCTTACGTACCCGTAACAGTGCTGCTTATAAAGGAATATCAGCCCTGCTGCTCAGGGAAGGCGGGCAAGATTTCCGGAGCGGTGATCCGGTAGATCATCAACTATATTTTGATGAAAAGATAGATATTCACCATATTTTCCCGAAGGATTATTGCAATATAAATAACATTAACTCAAAACGCTGTGATTCAATTGTAAATAAAACACCACTATCTGCAAAAACCAATCGTATGATTGGAGGAAAATCTCCGAGTGATTATTTGGCGCGTTTGCAACGTAGTGCAGAGATTGATCCGGAACGTATGAATGATAGCTTACGTTCACATATCATTGACCCGGCAGCGATTAGAAATGATAACTTCGAAAGCTTCTTCAGCCGCCGTATGACTGTTATGTTGGAGATTATCGAAGATGCTATGGGTAAGTCCCCTGCACAAGATATTCATATCGGGGTAGAAACACATTCATTTGAAGAACCAGAGGAGGATAATGCCTTCGAAGATTAGTGGCAAGTGTTTTTCGGGTTAATAAGTGCTTCCTCGACATGTGTGGAGCTGTGGTTACCGATCGGAATGCATCCAATTATGATACCTTCTATCCCGGCTCGGAAGGTTTAAAAAAGGTATGAAGAATACGCATTTAGCGAATACTGGACTCGTTCAGAGAATCATTTTTAATGGATTTGAGGATAAGCAGCTAAATTTACGCATTTTCGTTTTTATAAATACCTTAACATTTGAATCAAATAATGCCCCGAAAGAACCTCTTGTTCATCAAGGTCCAGCTCTCGTTGTCCAAAACTTACAAAGCCATTAGAACCATAAAAATCAATAAGACTAGGCTTGTCCTCGCATTCAAGATAAACAATTTTCCCACCAATTAACTCTTGGACTTGGGAAACCTTTTTACATGCGATAAGCAGTAATTCATCACCTGATATCAACTTGTTATAACCGTTTGAATAGTTTTTGCCAAGTTGTGCTATCAACGGTGCGGAAATGCGATGCCCTTTCCTGTCCGGATCATAGGTTCCAAATTTATTGATTCTTTTTCTTTGTGTTTTCGATATCGTGCTATTATTAGATACAATTATATTTTTGTTTGCCAATGTAAAATAGCCAACAATAAACAGGCTGTTTTTATGAGATGAAAAAACGAGATGTGTTGCTGATACGCTTTGTTTTGCAAGTTCAATAGCGCTATTATGTAAAAAAGATTCAACATCCTTGTTTAATGGACAAGAAAATTGGGAAAGAATCTTTTGAGTTTCATTCTCTCCCAATTCGTCAATCATATCTCTCAATAAAACAATCGAATAGCCATCCATTTATTGTTTTTCTCCAAAAAGCTCTTTTATTTGGGATTTTTTGATTTCACGGTAAGATTTCGATAGCTGAACATCTTTGCTTCCCTTGTTTTGAGCATTTTCCAATGCTGATAGGAGATTCTTACTTAATCGTTTATCTTTAATAACTACATTTTTATATATGCTCTTTGTAGCCATGAAATCACACCTCCTTACCATAACGAGTCAATACGCCGTACGCATATACAATAAGTATAACCCATATGTCACTTAATAAACAGAGGGCTTTAATTACAAATTATATAACATTATATGTAATTTCAGCGGGATTATCCACTAGTTTTTAGTAACAACATAGAATTCAACGTGTCTTTTAAAGAGAATCTCCACCCGAAAAAAATTTTATGGGGTTAGGAAATAATACGTAATAACTCATATTTGTGTGTGCCACCTGGCTAGCTGATTTTCGTGTAAATATAATACTAGTGGGGTACATTTTTGACCCACGGCAGGATTTTTTATTAAAAAATATTAACGTGCGTAAACGAACGAAAAAATATTAAAAAAGACAAAGGCCTAAATTATGGTATTTGCAAGAACCTATATATATCGATGCTTTCCGTTGGTTAACGAAATTTCCCAAAATGGGACTTAAAATCCCGCGAGGTTTACCCCTCGTGCCGGTTCGACCCCGGCCTCGGGCACCACTTAAGCAAGAATATACCGGATTTTGAGCCGGTTTTATTATTTTCTGTCAGTATGGTCATAGATACAAAAATCTCAAGTATTTACAAATATAATGCCATACCATGCAAGGTTGGAATAAATGCTTGATTTTTAGAGATTGAAAGGTCCAAAAAACAGGGTTACGTCATAATATAACTCACTATTGCGTACACTATGTACATAATGTACAATTGGGGGTGAGGAAGGTGAGCCTAATGCAGACGATACAAGCTACTAAAGTGAGGAATAGTTTTTCAACTGTAGTCGATACAGTGGTAAGAGAAAGACCGGTGATGTTCAAGCGAAACCGTGATAACATTATGCTTATGTCGGATACTCAAGTATTGGGACTGGTGGAACAATGTAGCTTCAAGGCCACTTATATCAGCGAGGATGACGGTTCGACAACTGCCACACTGGATGGATTCGACCTGATTATAAATGCTGGGAATCCAGAACAGGCAAATGCCGAATTAGCCAGTGAACTCATCGAATACGCGCAAGACTATTTTGACCAGTTCCAAATGTATTACAATTCTAAAAATAGAAAACAGCATTTCCCTTATATAATGCGAGTGCTTCTGGCTCAAGATTTAGATGAGGTCAAAGGATTGATTCATGCCTAGCTGGAGAGATTTGAAAAGTTTTGCGAAAGAGACGACTGGGAATTATATAAACACACAAACCACTTGTACTATCGTAAACATATGCCGGATGGCACATTAAAGCGGACCAAGGTTTCCAGAGGGACGGGAGAAATACAGGGGCATTTTTGGAAGGAAATTTTAAATAAACAGCTCCAAGTGTCCGAAGAGTATTTTAACAAGATGATATAGCATCTTAGCGAATATAGGATTTATCAGGCATTAAGCTTGATTTAAATAAAGCCTGCCATTATGCGGCAGGCTTTATTGTTTTCTGCATTTTTACCCTCCATTTCAAGAATGCTGTTGCAGTGTGGAATGTACAGATTATCATACATCTGCAACAATCATTTTCATAAATCCTGCCACTTGACTTAAAAGGGAATAGTGCTATTATAAAATCAGAACAAACGTTCTGATGGGTGGTGGGTGCTTTCGTAAATGGAAAGAGTTATTTTACATTCAGATCTTAATAATTTCTATGCTTCGGTAGAATGTCTCCATCGACCGGAGGTGAGAAATAAGCCGGTAGCGGTTGGCGGTGATATGGAAGCACGGCACGGGATTGTGCTGGCCAAGAACTATTTGGCCAAATCATGCGGCATTAAAACCGGTGAAGTGATCTGGCAGGCGCGACAAAAATGTCCCGAGCTTATTGTGTTCCCGCCTAATTTTCCGCTCTATTTGAAGTTTGGACGTTTAGCGCGGAGCATTTATACCAGCTATACAGATCAGGTGGAACCATTCGGATTAGATGAAGCCTGGTTAGATGTGACCGGTAGTTGTCAGCTATTTGGGGATGGTGCGCAGATTGCCAACGAGATTAGAGAACGCATAAAAACAGAATTGGGTGTAACTGTATCGGTGGGCGTAAGTTACAATAAAATATTCGCCAAGTTGGGAAGCGATATGAAGAAGCCCGATGCTACAACCATCATAAGCCGCGACAGTTTTAAGCAAACTGTATGGCCGCTGCCTGCAGCTGATTTGTTGTATGTTGGGCGCGCGACTCAACGTAAACTTGCCCGCTATAGTATTAATACTATCGGTGATATCGCGAATACGGATCCAAAATTTCTAAGATCCTTTCTGGGCAAATGGGGAGAGGTATTATGGTCCTTTGCCAACGGCTGCGACAACTCACCCGTGGTACGTACGGGTGAAGAATCTATGATAAAGAGCGTCGGCAATAGTGTAACCACCCCTCGTGACCTGGAGACAAACGAGGATGTACAAATGGTTATATATGTACTGAGTGAAAGTGTAGCTGCCCGGATGAGGGAACATGGGTTCAAGTGTCGTACTGCTCAGATCCATGTTCGCGACAACAGTCTGTTTAGCTTTAACCTGCAGAGCAAATTTGCGATGCCCACTAATCTTTCATCTGACCTGGCGGAAAAGGCCATGTCACTTTTCCTGGCCAACTATTCCTGGTCAAGACCGATCCGTAGTATCGGGGTACGAGGCTGTAATTTGGTGGCGGCTGATACGGAGCATCAACTATCTTTGTTCGATGATGAGGAAAGCCATATTAAACAGGAAAAGGTTGAGGCGACTGTAGATATATTGCGGCGTCGGTTTGGTCATTATGCTGTTCAGCGAGCAGTTTTGTTAGAGGATAATCTGGGTGCTATTAACCCCAAAGATGATCATATCATCCACCCCGTCGCATTCTTCAAGGAGGGCAGATTATCGTAATGGAGGAAAAAAGATATAACAACGCAAACAAAGTATATGTCGGAGTTAAGGCAGTGTTTAATCCGGACGGAGGATTTCGGCCAATTTCACTTATATGGGAGGATGGCCGTGAATATGAAATAGACAGAGTAACGGACATACGCCGAGCAGCCAGTTTAAAGGCTGGTGGTATTGGTATTCGATATACTTGCAGGGTATGCCAGAAGGAGGTTTATTTGTTCCTGGAGGAAGATCGGTGGTTTATGGAAAGAAGAGAGTAAGCTTGTCTATGATAAACCAAATTTGTCCCAGGTAAATAGGCTGCTTATTATATCAAATAATCGCTTGACTCTTCCCCGGGGGAAGAGATTAACATAAAATTGCAAGCTTGCAAAAAAACTTTTTCGGAGGGTGTTACATGCTGTTTAAAATTGGAGATTTCTCAAGGCTGAGTCAAGTTTCGATTAAGGCATTGCGGATTTATGATGATATGAAGCTACTTAAACCTGCTTATGTAGATGATCAGAGTGGCTACCGCTACTACTCTGCAGAGCAGCTGGAAAAACTGAATAAAATTATTGCGTTAAAACATATGGGCTTTTCGCTGGAGCAGATTTCAATGCTGATCCAGGGCTTGGAGGTATCCGGCCTGCGCGAAATGTTGATCGTTAGGAAGTCTCAAATCGAACAACAGATTTCATTGGAATATCAGCGTCTTCAGCAAGTGGAGGCGAGAATAAGACAAATTGAGGAGGGTCATATCATGTCCAATTATAATATCGTAACAAAACAGATTCCATCACAGAAGGTAGTATGTAAAAGAGCTATTATTCCTTCCTATGCACACGTAGGAGAACTGTTTCATACCGTCTGTGGCGCAGTCGTAAATACCAATAACAAGTTTAACGGTCCTGCAATTGCTATGTATCACGACCATGGGTATAAGGAACAAGATGTTGATGTAGAGGTCGCTGTGCCCGTAAATCTGACTGGAGATACATTAGAGGGTCTCGAAGTTAAAGTACTGCCAGCAGTGGATGAAACCGCCTGTATTGTCCATAAGGGTAGTTATGAAACACTGTCCATATCTTATGGTGCTATAATGAATTGGATTGCAGAAAACCATTATGAAATCATGGGTCCAGCGCGTGACGTATATCTCCTGCCCATTGATCAGTGCCAGGATCCAGCCGAATGTGTCACCGAGATTCAGTTTCCGGTTAGAAAAACATTGTAATTTACTGTTATCCATGTTTTATGAAAAACCGGCAGCCAAATGGGGCGTTTTGGCTGCCGGTCTGAACATCCTTAAAAAAGGTTTCTAATTAATGAATTTTATATGATTACAATACAATCATGACCTAATTACTAATCCCTGCAGTTTCTATATTCCGACTCCTGGCCTTGGCTACAAAGTTGTTAGCCCACTCCGGAAACGATGGGGCATACAAATGATTATAGGATGCAATGGCGTTATGAATAATAATTCCATCTGCTCGACTGTCCATTCCATAGCCGCGGTTAACCTTATAAATGCACTTGATTTCATTCTTATCAACATTACAGACCTGGGAATGATGAAACTCATGGCCTCTAATCTCCGTACCTTTTTGCAACAGGTAATTGGGACTTGTGGTCATCATACTTGTGTATCCGTGTCCTTTTGGGCGGGCTGACATTTTGGTATCACAGGGTAAAACGCCGCACATTTCAAAGGTTTCTCCATTGTTGTGAATCCGTCTTGACAGGTACATTAAGCCCCCGCACTCGGCATAAACGGGTAAGCCTGATACAACCGCTTTACGAATCGATGTTCGCAGCGATACATTCTGCTCCAGTTCACGTCCAAAGACCTCTGGAAATCCACCTCCAATATACAATCCCTGTATATTCGGAAGTTGGGTATCTTCAAGACTGTTAATGAAAACCAGTTCAGCTCCGGCACTCTCCAATGCTTCAAGGTTTTCCGGATAATAGAAGCTGAAAACGTTGTCTCTTATTACACCAATACGAGCATGGGGAATTGTCCTCTTCCTTTTGATCTCATATTGAGGTAAAGGCTGGGCCTTTGCGGCGATCTCCAATATTGCCTGCAAATCAGTATATTGCTCCATCTGGCTGCCCAGGTTCTGCATTAACTCATTTACTTTGTTTTGTTCATTGACCGTAAACAGACCCAGATGGCGTTCGGGAATGAAAGGCGTTTTCTGTTTGGGAACGGCTCCTACAACAGGTATTTCAGTATAACTCTCAATTGATTGACGCAATATATCCTCGTGCCTGGGCCTCGCAACTTTGTTAAGGATTACACCTGCTATCTCGGTTTCCGGCTCAAAATTCTGAAAGCCTTTGATCATAGCTGCTGCACTGCGAGTCATGCGGGTGGTATCAACAACCATGATGATGGGGGCCTTGATTGTCCGGGCTACGGCTGCAGTGCTGTCGCTTCCTTCCAGATCAAGACCATCGTAAAGCCCCATGGCACCTTCAATCACCGCAATATCTGCTCCCTGGCATCCCGTAACAAACTGCTTAAGCAACTGTTCTTTATCCAGAAAGTATAGATCTAGATTCCGACAACTCCGTCCTGCAGCCAAGCTAAGCCAACCCGGATCAATAAAATCCGGCCCCTTCTTAAATGGTTGGACCACAAGACCCATCCTATTTAGCGCAGCAATTAGACCCAGAGTTATGGTAGTTTTACCTGAACGCCCATGCGGAGCACCTATTGCCAGTCTCATAATACTCACCCTTATCGATAAATATATTTCTCTCTATATGAAATATAACACAGGTAAAATTACACGAATAATATAATAAACTGATGATACAATAAGCTTTTTATATAGTGGTTATATGAGATGGGGGCTGCTATTTAAGCATAGGAATGTAACCCGGGAAGCAAATAGTTTACCCCAAAGAATGTAAAGAGAACGGATGCAAATCCTAAGACCGCCAGCCATGCAGCTCGTTTTCCTTTCCAGTCATACATCAAACGAGCATGTAAATATCCGGCGTAGATAATCCAGGTGATGAGTGACCATGTTTCCTTTGGATCCCATGACCAATAGGTGCCCCAGGCATAATTCGCCCAGATCGCACCGGTTATGATGACTAAAGTTAAAAAAGAGAATCCAAAAACAATTAACTTGTAAGCCAATTCATCCAAAAAATTTGCATCTGGGAATCGAGTTACGAGCCTGACTATATTCGAATTCTCGCCAGAATAAATCTTGCAAAGATACATTATTCCTAAGCCGAATGAAACAGCAAAAGCTCCATAGGCAAGTATGGCTGTAATTACATGGAAGGTCAGCCAGTTGCTTTTCAATGCCGGCGGAATTGCTTGAATAATCCTCCCGGTTGGTCCCATTGTCATGAATGCGAAAAGTAAAAGTAAGAAAGGAACAGGCATTACGAATGAACCAAGTGTTTTAAGTTTAAATCGAAATTCTGAAAACAGAAGAATTAATACGATTCCCCAGGAAAAAGTCAGGATAAATTCATACCCGTTTGATAAAGGTAATCGCTGGGCCAATATGGCGTGGGTAATTAAAGTGATCGTATTGGCAACCAAGCCAATGACCGCGAAAGCCGTTGCAAATCTCTCCAAAATATTTTTCTTCGTCATCAGCAATAACCAATAGATAAGCATCGATAAAAAATATGCAATAATGCTTAGATAAAAACTGAAACTAGTAAGACTCTGCAATGTTTGATTCATTGTGTATGCTCCTGTTCTAAATATCATTTATCTGTACTAACCACTCATGTCCCGAGGACAAACCCAATGGGCACACGCATCCACCGATGAAAATTGGTGCTGAGTGAGGGCGAGTCACTGGGACAGGTCCGCAGACTCATTTTCGCAATTACTGGTGGGGGAATATGATGGTTTCTCCTAAAACGAGTCAGCAGACCAGTCCCCGAGACTCATCAAAATCTATTTTCTAATTAACCACCCATGTTCACAGGACACAACCACCGATGAAAATAGGTGAGGAGTGAGGGGGTAGGAGTAGAAGTCAGGTGCTATGCGCCAGACATTGCCCTTACTCCTCACCCCTTACCCCTTACAAAAAAAAGGTCTGCGTAAGTCCTAAAAGTCCGCGTTAGTCCGCGTCTATTCAACCTATTAGAATTAAAAAAATCCGTGTAATCCGTGTCTATTCGTTCCTATTTTCTAATTAATCAGTTTGAATATTTCTAATAATGTTATTGAACGCTGCTTCATTTTGTCCAGGTGTTTTACCCACAAACATCCCCAATGTCAAGGTCCCTGTTTGACCATTTTGTGTGAATACACCAGATACTTTCAAAGGGCGCCAATAAAAAGATATGATTAAGCCGAAGCATAGTAAGCCACATCCAACCCATACTACAGGTACCCCGGGATCAGCCTTAACCGTCAAACCGGTTGCATTCGTTAACGCTGACAGGGTTATTTGATATTGGTCAAAAACAGATTTGCTCTGTCCCTGGGTCAGTTTTAATAGAACCGGTTCTTTTTCGTCAGTGAGATATACCTGTAAATAAACGATTGGTTTATTCTGCAGCTTCAGCCCTTTAACATATAGACTGCTGTCTGGGATTTTTTGTCTAAAACGATACCGAAAGTCAGTGGTTAAGGTAGTTAACGGACCTTCCTTTGAGGTCAGGCCCACCGACACCAAATCTTGATAGGTATTCCCGTTTTCTTCTACAATGAGATGCGCATAATCCGTATAATTACTTTGATAATAGGTTACTGCATCGTAGGTAAATGGATGGTTGACGGAAAGGGTTCCCTTCGCTAGTTCTTTGCCTGCCTGGATAATACTGATGTTCGTGTACCAGTTATCCCTCTCTCCATTTGATAAAAATCGGTCTTCAATCGAATTAATCCTGACACTATAATTTTTGGTCGCAGATCCTTTATCTAAGTAAATGTCATCAAAACTAACGGAATGACCGTTCAACGCTACGAAACTTCCGGAAAATCCAAGGGTGCCCATCATAGCTCCAAGGATTATGATCACAAAAGCAATATGAACAATGTAAGCACCCCAATATCCAAACCGATGCTTTAAGGCCACAAAAGCCCAGCCATCGTTTGTTTCGGTGCTATTTATACGATACTTCTGAGTTGTAAGAATTATTTCGAGCTGATCGCGCAATTCACTCGATTTACCGGTTGTTGAAGTGCTGATCCTTTTTGGAACCGCATGGGAATTTCGCGGAATTGGCGGATGAAATGTACGTTTGCATGTGTGATTGAATCGGCTGATGCTGCAAACAATTAAATTAATACAAAGCAGTCCCAATAAGAACTTGAACCCAACTGTATCGTAAAGATTTTGAGAAATAAATGTCCCCAGGGCTGAAATCAGCACAGTGAGACCCAGCAGAATTAATCCTGTTTTCATTGAACTAAAGAACAGCCATAACTTATGATTCCAATTTTTCATATATAATCATTATTCCTCTTGTATAAATTCAAAGTCGGCTTCAGAGCAGCCCAGATTTAAAACCTTTTCCAACATATCCTTGTTATGCAGGAAATCAACAAAATAACGTTCTTGTTTGGTTTTGGTATTATTGGCATTGGTTAAAATATTTAGAGGACGACCCAGATACAAATCCTGAATTTTAATGGCCTTTAGAATTTTATCATCACATTCTTTGCGTACGGTTAATGCAGAGATAATGGTCACCCCTAAACCAGCAGCCACAACCTGTTTAATCGCTTGAGTACTGCCTAATTCCATAGTGATATTAAAATCTGATAAATTAAATCCTTTTTCCTTAAGGAGAAGTTCGATGACCTTGCGTGTTCCCGAACCAACTTCTCGCATAATCACTTTGGCTTTAGAAAGTTCATTCAAAGTAACGCTTCCTTTTGTAGCCCAGGGATGATGATAGGGGGTAACGACCACCAGTTCATCATGCCAAAAGTTTTCAACCGCTAAATCATTGTTTTCAACCACTGGTCCTTCTACTAAACCGATACGAAACTTTCTTTCAAGTACGTCCCTTGCTATGGTTTCTGTGTTTGCAATACTTACCTTAAAATCAATGTCTGGCCTGATTTTATATAGACAGGCAAGAATATTAGGAATAACATATTCTCCAATCGTCAGGGTCGCTCCAATTTTAACCTCGTCGCGGTGATCATCAGAAAGCTCGTTGATTTCTTGCTGTACTTCGATTAAAATGTTTAACATCTTGCAGACGTACTCGTAAAAAATATTGCCAGATTTTGTTAATGTAACACCTTTATTACTGCGGTTAAAAAATTTTGTTTCATAGTGATTTTCAATATTTTGGATCTGCAGACTGATAGCTGGTTGACTGATATGCAAGCGTCGTGCTGCCAGCGTAATATTTTGTGTTTCAGCAACAACTTTGAAAACTAAAAATTCCTGTTCTAACATGTAATCTTCCCACCTTTTAATAACTAGTATAAATACATGATTTATCTTTAATTTATTGTAACATAATAATTATCTCAATAAGCGGTGTTGAAATACATCTTATGAACAAATATTGGGACTTTTGATCTCAATATCATTGAGAAACAGGCATATTATCAATAGGTAATGGGACGCATTAAATGCTAGTAGATTTCGGCTCTTAGGTGAAAACAGCGGGCTCATAGAGAGCCCGCTGTTTTGCAATTATACACAACCGGTTGGTTTGGGCAGTCCAGCAATTTTGCAGGCGCCTTTCCCCGGGCCACTGGGGAACAAAGTGTAAATCTCTGCTTGTTTTTTCTTTGTGTCTTTTAACATTTTTCTTACCATTGGGGCGACACCGAACTCCGCATAGTAATTACGCAGGTAGTTAATGATTTCCCAGTGTTCCGGCGTGAGCTCTACTTCCTCTGTAACCGCCAGGACTGCTGCAACTTCTTCGTCCCATTGCGCGGCATCGTCAAGAAACCCATCTTCATCCAACTGTAAAACACGGTCGCCAACTTTTATTTCGGCCATTTTGATTCCTCCTTATTGTTGTTATTATTTTTATAATGCCTGGCATCCTGTGCAGGAACCAACAGCAAAATAAACAATCTTGGTTTTTAAATTACCCCCTCATGTCTACAGATCACTACCACCTATGAAAATAAGAGACATAGAACGTACGGCGCAGAGAACGATTTTACGCTGATTACCGCAGATTAACGCTGTTTTTATATTTTAAATAAGTATCAGCGTAAATCTGCGTTCAAAAAAATGCTATTTTCTAATTAACTACTCTAAATTCATTCATGTTAGTAATGAATACTTTGCTCTCTGACTGCGATCACTACCTTGTAGAAAATTGTCAGCAACAGCAGGCCAATCGCATAAACACCTAAAATAATGATTAATTCTGCAAACGAAGGTACATATTCTGTAATCCTCCCAAATGCATTGGGGACAAATCCACCCAGAACTAGGCCAATTCCTTTGTCTAACCATGCGGCAACGAAAACAGCAATAAGAGCAATGGATAAGACCTTTTCGTTACGGCGCATTTTAGGAATCAGCAGGAGGGTAATCCCTAAGAAAGCGAGTACGGTTGCAATCCACATAAACGGAACTAAACTATTATGTCCATCCAACCCTGCGAAAAGATATTTCAGGGTGGCCATGTGTCCTGGAATATTGCTGTAAAATGCAGTAAATACCTCCAAAAGGAAGAAAAACACATTGGCAATCATGGCATAGGTTACGATTTTGGCCAGGGACTGAATTGCCTCGGCAGACGTTTTAAAAGAACTTATTCTGCGCAGCAGCAGGCAAAGGAGTATCAGAAGCGCAGGTCCTGCCGCAAAAGCAGAGGACAAGAAACGCGCTGCCATAATGGAAGTCAGCCAGTAATACCTTCCTGGAAGACCTGCATAAAGAAATGCCGTTACGGTATGGATACTTATTGCCCAGGGAATTGCGATATACGTAAGCACCTTCACCCAGTGGGGAGGGGGACATTCTTTTT
>JAYEHK010000023.1:18963-25281 GCA_034659475.1 Bacillota bacterium
AGATAACCGAACATTACGCACATATCCCAAAACATAACTGAATTGGGTGAAGGATGTAAAACCAGGTTGAGAAACCGAGTCGGTTGTCCCATGTCAACAAAAATAAAGAGCATACACACGACTACAGCAGATACTGCTAAAAACTCACCTAAAATAACGATTTGACCAAAGGCTTTATGATCATGCAGATAATAGGGGATAGCGACCATGACCGCAGAAGCAGCTACACCAACCATAAAAGTGAATTGGGAAATGTATAATCCCCAGCTGACATCCCGGCTCATGCCGGTAATACCCAAACCGTAATCAAATTGCTTGAGGTAAGCGGCTAATCCGGCAATAATTAGGATCATTAATAAAGCAATCCAAGCATAATAACGTTTACTTCCGTATAAAGCCTTTTCAAGCAATGTCTTCGCCTCCTCTGAAGATATAAAATACATTAGGGCCGGTTCCCAGTTCGACTTTGCGCCGAATGAAGAAATTTTCTTTAAGAACTTGACGGACTTCCGAATCAGGATCGTCTAAATCACCAAATATAATACCTCCGTGAGATGCTTCCACGCAAAGAGGATTTAGACCTTTATCCAATCGTTCAACACAAAAATCACATTTTTCTACAACACCCTTTGTTCTGGTAGGAATTTCAGGATTCACCCGGTCTATAAACGGGCGTGGATCATAAAAGTTAAAGCTTCTGGCTCCAAAAGGGCAGGCAGCCATACAAAACCTGCAGCCGACACAGCGGTGATAATCCATGGCGACAATGCCATCAGGACGTTTAAACGTTGCCTTGGTTGGACACACCCGAACACAAGGTGGATTTTCACAGTGGTTGCATAAAACTGGATAATTCATTGTTTTTATTTCTTCGCTTAAATATCTGCTTTCCAGTTCTGCAAATGTGTGTTCAAAGTCTTCCTGCCAAATCCATTTCACCTCATGGTTGGGATTGTCTATAACCGGAACGTTGTGATACTGATGACATGCATCAGCCACTCGCTGAAAGTCCTCTGCGTTTTGGAATTTGCCGATATCAATGACCATTCCCCAGTGCTTTGGCTGCAGAGTATGATTCGCTCTTTTTGCTTCAATTGTCTCTGCACCTAACTTGTCAATTCCTTCGAATGCCAGCGTTCCGCCAATGCCCACAACCGCAGCCAATTTAAGGAAATCTCGTCTGTCCATTTTATAGACCAGCTCCTTTCGCATCATTGTGGCAATCCCAACAGTATGGTTTCACATCTGCATAGGTGTGGCATGAATCGCAAAACTGGCTCTTATTGGAATGGCATTCAAAACAATTATTTTCCAGGCTCATTTCATACTCTTTTCCAGAGCTGCTGATATAGATGGTCTGACCTTCCCGTACTACCTGATCACGCCATTTGTTTAACATTTGCATATGCTCAGTTCGCATAAACTCGGTAGATTCTATACACTGTTTTTGGTCTAGCTGATTAATAATGGGTGTATCCAAACTGATTTCAGGCGGCTCATCCGCCTTGCCAATGTTCAAAAAAAAGGGCGCAGTAACTAATAATACGAAAATTACAAGACCGGTTATAATCTTTCTGCTGTTATACATCACTCGTTACCCCTTTATTTGGTAGTGGTTCACAACGCAAGTCTAATGTTCGTTCTATTTCTCCATCCATTACCAAAGCGTTTGCAAGAAGTTCATGAACACCCATTACTTGCATTCCAGGAACCCAGTAGTCCATCAGTGCTGGAAAAGCTGCCCGGTCAATGGCACAAATATTGGCTAATACATTCACGTCGTGTTTTTCCTGCACATATTTTACGGCATTGGCTCGTGGAAACCCTCCGCGCAAACGCAATTCCATGTTTTCGCCAGCGTTAAGTCCAGAGCCGCTGCCACAGCACAAAGTTTTTTCGCGAATCGTTTCCTCAGGCATTTCGTAGAAATGATTGCATGATTTATTGATAATGCAGCGGGGTTCTTCCATGATTCCCATCGCACGTGCCGGATTGCAGGAATCATGATACGTAACCCGCAGGTGATCATTACGGCTCGGGTCAAGTTTTAGTTTGTTATGGTAAAGCAGGTCAGCTGTGAACTCTGCAATATGAACCATTTTCGTTGACTTGGCATTTTCGAAAGTGGTTCCTGTTATCGGAGAAACAGGTACTTCAAGGAAGTCTGCGGGTTCGTTCCAAGTGCCCATGTATTGGTTTACAACACGCCACATATGACCGCACTCACCGCCAAGTATCCATTTTACTCCCAATCTTTTGGCTTCAGCGTATATTTTAGCATTCAGCCGCATAGCCATTTCGTTGGAGGTGAAAAAACCGAAATTTCCGCCCTCCGATGCATATGTACTCATGGTATAGTCGAGTCCAAGCTGTTCAAACAGCATTAGATATCCCATGCAGGTATAGATCCCTGGATCGGCATAAAGATCACCGGATGGAGCAACGAATAGTATTTCTGCTCCTTTCCGATTGAAGGACGGTTGAATTTGCTTTCCGGTTATGGTTTCGATATCATCAAGCATGAACTCAATATTACCCATAATTGCCTGTGGCTCTAATCCTACGTGGTTTCCTTTCATGTAGCAGTTTGCAACCGGTCCGGCAATCCATTCGGTGTTCAATCCCAAAAGGTTAAACAGCTCTCTGCCCATCATGGTTATTTCTGCCTGATCGATTCCATAGGGGCAAAACACTGAACATCGGCGACATTCGCTGCATTGGTAGAAGTAATACCACAATTCTTTAAGGACATCTTCCGTAAGATCTCGAGCACCAACCAAATGGCCAAATAGCTTACCTGAGGTTGTGAAATATCGTCTGTAAACGGATCGCAGGAGTTCCGCCCGCAAAACAGGCATGTTTTTGGGATCTCCAGAGCCCATATAAAAATGACATTTATCGGCACAGGCTCCGCAGCGAACGCATACATCCATAAAAAGTCTGAACGAACGATACTTGGATAGCAGATCTGCCATTCCGTTAAGAAATATTTCCTGCCACCCGTCAGGTAATTTCCAATCCTCGTCAGCCGGAGACCAATCACGAGCATTGGGGAAGCCTACAGTCGCAAGGCTCTTGCCTTTTGCTCCATAGCAATATACGCCGGATTTTAACTCAATCGGTGTATCCATCCAGTCTGTTGAAGGGACATTATATTTATACTGGAGCAATTCATCTTGTTTCGGTAACTTTGCCATTATCACGTCACTCCTTATCCAGTGGTAATCCGATTTTGCGCATCTTATCCCTGAACTCATCTTCATACTCTGAATAGGTATGTGTTTCAACCTCATAATTCCAAGGATTGATATGTCTTATCATTCGACTGTTATTGGCTTGATTTCTGGTCGGGCTCAGGAATATTCCGCCGGCATGCATCAGCTTGCTCCAAGGGAAATATGCAGCCAAGCTGCTTATAAGGAATAAATGAATGTAAAATATCGTCCCTATTTCAGCAGATACCAATGGTTGCAAAGTAACCACACTCATTGTTAGTTCTTTTACCCCGACTACGTTAACTTTAAAAAAGTAGCGCATCAAAATACCGCTTAAGGCAACTCCCAGGAGCAAAAACAGGGGATAGTAATCTGTTGCCAGGGAGATATATTTTATCTGTGGAATGAGCACCCTCCGCAAAAACAGATAGGTTAAAGCGCATACAATTAACAGATCCGTAATATATAACAAGGGAATCCCGATTTGAAGAAAGCTGTCCAGAGATTCCAAGCCCTGAACAAACACTGGAACCGGATTCACAAAAAAACGAAGATGTCTAATGACAATAATCAGCATTGACCAGTGAAATACCAAGCTTCCAAACCAGAGCCATTTTGCAGAACCGAAAACCAGATTGTCCCCAATCTTCTCTGTTTTCGTATTTCTAAACAAAGATCGAAACAGGGTGATTTCTAAAAACATTCTCCAGATGACTCCCCATGTAGTCGTGGGGTTTTCAATTTTATTTTGCTTGATCCATGGCAGAGATTGTTGTTGTCCGCAGGTTGTAGGAATACAAAAAGGAACCGGGGATTTTCCCCAAAGAACCACACGATAAATAAAGCCTGTTAAAAATATAACGAGTGCAACATAAGGAACAATAATCCCAAATAACGTGGTCAGATGTAAGGCTTCAACCCCAATCCATGCCATTAAAACTAAAGCAATTACCGCAAGCAGAGAAGACCAGATCTTCATCATGCATCTCTCCCATATATCCTTTTAATTTCGTTCATCCTCAATTCGTAAATCTGGGCCTCACAGGCTGAATATATATCGAACGCAAGCAATCCTATTACATCAATGCGCTGATCTACATCCCATAACTCAACTGCCCAATAGTTTGTTTGATTTTCATTCTCTAATGATTCTCTGATAATTCTTTTTAGGGCGAAGATAAAGTTTAATGCTTCTGACGGTTTGTTGTTTTCCTGAATTGCCTTAAGACGACATATTTCTTTGAGTGAAGTAAATAAATCTACATTGTCGCCATCTTTGATCAACCATTCAAAAATAGTGCTGGTATTCTCCTTGATTATGTAAGCAATTGGATTTGAGAAACGACTGCCTTTTTTTCGTTCCGTCAGCAGATCATTATTCTCATAGGAGAATGCAATCAACTGCCATTTTGATAAAATTTGCTGCTTTTTTTTATCCAATAATTCATAAATTGATAATTCCATTTGTGTTCACTCCCATATGTAATAGGAAACAATAATTGTGAAAGGGAAGGGCAGATGAGATTATACCCCAATCTGTCCTTCCAGGATTATTTAAGGGGCTCCAACTTTTCCCTTGAGCGCCACAAAAGTTGTTGTAATGTACAGGTATTCAACCTTGTCCTCGATAGCTAATTCTTTCACTGCATTGTCTACTTCAGACTTTTTTTCGTCGATCGCTTTCGCGATATCTTTACTTTTGGCCTTTTCGACAGTATCCAGGTACGCTAAAACCTTTTCTTTAATCTCTGGATTCGCAGGACCTTTTTCCATTATTATTCCTCCTCTCTGATATCATGAGATTTGGTTAAGCTGTAATTGTTCCAATTTCTACTGCAGTCTTAATACTTGAAAGCTGCGGTTGTTCGGAACGTTTCTCGGGAGAAAATGTAATCATCGATACATTTTTCCGAAAAGGGGATATCGGCAATGGTAAAGAATCTTTCCCAACCGATACGTTCAATCCATTCACCTATACGCTCGCCCTTGCGTGCATGTTTCACCCAAGTTTCTACAATATTTCGAACGGCATCGGTGACTTCAGGCCAACGTGGTGGATTATTTGGCAGGAACGGAATAACCATGCGGGAGAAACTGGGTACACTCCGTGCATTGGAAACCTTGCCCCCGACCAGAATAGCAACACCATCATTTTTTGCATCTAGGATTTGCATGCCAGGAGACATCGTGTAACAGTTTCCGCAATACATACATTTTTCTTCTTTAACGGTAACGCTCTTGTTTTTAGGATCTGGCCGAATCGCACCTGTTGGGCAGCTTGCAACCAGAGTCGGGATTTCAGTACCTTTTTGAATGATGTCATGGTGTACAACCGGCGGTGTTCTATGAACACCCAAAATTGCGATATCACTGCAATGTACCGCTCCGCACATGTTAAGGCAACAAGCAAGAGCAATTCTCAATTTTGCGGGCAGATCATCCCGTGAGAAATACTCATATAAATCATCCATTACGGCCTTTACTATGCCTGAAGCATCTGTTGCAGGTGTATGACAATGAACCCATCCCTGTGTATGTACAATATTGCTAAGTGATCGACCTGTTCCTCCAACCGGCAGACCTTTTGCCTGACAAGCTTCGATTAAAGGCTCCACTTTGGAGGCATCTCCGGTTAGGAATTCGATATTATTGCGACTGGTAAAACGCAGATATCCCTGACAGTATTCATCTGCCAATGCACAGACATCGCGAATGAAATCAATACTGACCAACCTTGGAGAGCCTACGCGAATGCTGTAAAATTCAGCGCCTGATTCTGCGACATGCTTAAGAACCCCTGGTTTTACATGTTCATGGTATATCCATTTTCCGTAATTTTCTTTAATTACAGGATGGAGATTATTTCTGTAATCCGGAGGGCCAATGTCAATTTTAGCCATCAAACTTCACCTCTCGTTTGTTATTTAATCTCACCATTTTGAATGGGCTTATATTCCGTAATACGATTCTATTTTTCCAGTTCATCCTGATCCCAGAATACGTATGGATTGGCACGCGGACGGAAAACCATTTGCGGAACCGCTGGCAAATCGACTGCATGCAGGAACGCTGGCATACCTAATCGGTAAATTGTTTCACCCAG
>JAYEHK010000024.1:0-60326 GCA_034659475.1 Bacillota bacterium
TTTCGGTTGATTTGGATTTGCATTTAAATCATACCAATAAATCGGGGTTCATGCGGATTTTTTATGTCTTTTTCGACCTGTTTTAGCCTCTATTTTTGCTTGCTTTATGGGGT
The DNA here is from genome assembly GCA_034659475.1 of Bacillota bacterium. Lineage (GTDB taxonomy): Bacteria > Bacillota > Syntrophomonadia > Syntrophomonadales > Syntrophomonadaceae > JAYEHK01. The sequence continues at coordinate 114 of JAYEHK010000024.1, forward strand.
GCGAAACTTAAGTATGTAATTTGTAGGGTCTTTCAGTTCACTTAAATTTAATGTTAAATCGTTGTCTTCAAACTTTTCGTTTTCCCATTTATATGTTATTCCAGTATTCTTTTCCTCAATTATTACTTTAGCATCAAACGGGCTAAATTTATTATTTGGCAAATTAAATATAAACCCGATTTCCATTTGATCGAAATTAACTTTTTCAACAAACAACCAGTTTCTAAAAAATAGGTTTCCCTTTTTCCCACCCCCTATTTTACTATTCCATTTTTTTCTTGATATGGGATCCAACCGATTTAATAAGGTTTTATATTCAGCTTCACTTCTACACCAAATATTTTTTAAGTCATCTAAGTCTAGCTGATCAGGAATAATTACTTCAGCATGCCGTGCCCCCACTATTGAATCCCTTTCTTCTGGTGAAAAAGCAGCATTATGATATATGAGTTTGAAAGGAAGATTTTTAAAACCAACAGCATCTGAAAATACTTGACTACAACCTTTTGCCAGACTTGTATTACTATACGAAACTTCTTTACGGGATAATAGTCCTTTGGCATCAAAAAGAAAAAATATTGGCACAGGGCAGTTAGATCCTAAAGCTCTATCCTCTTTTGGTCGAAAACCTTCATTATTAAACTGCGTTGGTGTACGCGGTCTAAAGTATAGTCGTACAAAATCACTCCATTGTTCATTTGTTTGATCAATGACTTGTGCGCTTGCATTATCGGATTCCATCAGGCCCATTTTCAATGCATTATTCCTGGAATACATCAATCCTCTATTTAATATCTGTACCGCATTGTCTATATTGGTAAAGTGATAAATGTATCGAGGCCACCACTTTCGTGATGGCCCTAACCAGTCAGATTGCGTTAATAAGTCAATATGTTTACATATTTCTTGAGCATCCGACTTTAATTCTTTACTCATTGCGGGTTTACCCCCTGGATATTTTTCAGCTCAAACAAACCATCGTTGCTACCAAGAGGTGGTAGGTACTGTAATCCTAATGGCTTTTTGGGTAGTTCCTGATATCTAGGCGCAAGGATTACTGGTTTTAGATACGGTAACTCTCTTAAGATCGCCATTAAATACACTGCAAATTCATCTAATTCATTAGGCATACTTGTCACCATACAAAAGCCTAAGCTTCTAATATGTTGCCATAAATCAAGCAGTTGATCATGATATACACGGATAACATTGTTCTGACTGATAATGCATATCCCCTCCTGCTCATCTCTATAAATCTCGGCAGAGAATGCATCCTTATTATCAATCGTCGCAAAGTCATTTTTTTTGCTCAATAATTCCTTAATATCTTCCCATACTTCATCAAAAGGAAGCGATTGCGGCTCACTTCTAAGCCAATCCTTAATCTCGTTAATTTTTTTGTGTTCTGCTCCTGCTGAATTGTTATAGAGATAAATATACACATCAATTGGAAGACTTCTGAGATAAACTTCCATGAGCGGTTGAACCTGTTTCTCCCAGTTTAACTCTCCATTACCACAACCTAGCGCCGGAAAAGCTATTGATGTAATCCCCTTTTCAGAATATGTTCCGACAAATTTTTTCAAGCCAGCTTCAATATATTCCAATTTTGAAGGTTGTCTCCAATGTTGCTTGGTTGGAAAGCTTAGAACCCATTTATTCTTAGTTTTATATAGCCATAATTGTCCTACAGAAAATAGCTGCTTCTCACACAGATACTGGTATTGTTTAAACATCTCAGGATAGATTTCCTTATACTGTTTGGCAATACCTTTACCCATTACGCCAACTGTATTAACGGTATTAACTAAGACTCGAGCTGGGCTTTCAAAAATATCTCCCATCACGTAAGTAATCATGATAAACACACCTCAATCTCATTATATAGCTCACCAGCGATCCTTAAGATCGATTTGCTCTTAAAAGCAATAATTAACATTTATCTATACATATATACCAACTAATAGTATTGGGCTTTGAACATACATATTATTATGTATATTCGAATAGGGTTGTTAAAAATCCTGCAATAATAACGCAATGAAATATTTACACTATTAATGGTATCCTCTACACCAAGACAACGCAGAAGTGTTTATTGGCGAGGATAATTCCAGTCTTTCACTTTAATAGTTAATTTTTACGAGATTTTCATCAAAACCTTTTTGAGTAGTTTTACTGTAAAACCTTAACCTCCATCATTTTCCAATAACCTTTTCTCAAAATCATCACACAGCTTCTCAACCAGGTCGTCCATTTCTTTGAAGAAATAATCCCAACCTTGTGGCGGTTAAGTGCTCTGTATCGTCGATATATTTTACCAAAGTCATCATGAATTTCTTCGTCTGATACATGCGATTTCATCTTGATAATCAAGCGCTCGCCCTCGCTAGCGTTGTGCACATAGTCATAAAAGTCGTTGATTTTTAAATCGAATTCTTGAATAAGTGCAGCCTTTTCAGCCTCTTGCTGATTACGCGCGGCAATGATGGCCAGAATATCAAATGACTGGTCCCCATATGGCGCTCGGCCTTCTGCAATTTTGGTAGGTTTGTTTTGCTTATCTCCGTGTTCTTCAGTTTCAACTTCGATAATCCCGATTTGATTATCAAAATAAACTTCAATTGGATCTTTTATGTCCGTGCTACGGTGCAACAAATTATACAGGGTGTTGAATTTGCGCCAGAAGAACAAAAAACTTGGCTCACTATATTTGGCATCCAGCTCTATGACGTATTCAAGGCGGTTCAGAATCGTAAAATACTGTGCTGCCTTAGCTTTGGTGTCGGTTGTTCCCCGAGGGTTGGCATCGATATACTTTTTCAAACTGCTTTCAAAATCCAGGTAGCTTTCCGGATCATTACGGTTTCCTGCGTCTCTATAGATCCCCATAAACACAGTAAAGAACTTATCAAACGTATCTGATTTTTTCAGATCTCCCAGTAATATATCCAACACCTTCTTGTCGCCAAAGGGGTCGAAGTCACTGACTACTACATCAGAAAAGTGCTCAAAGGCATCTTTGAGGTTTTGCACATTCACATTGTTATAGGAAAAATCAACAATTTTGCAATCGTTTTTGTATTTTGTTGTGCGGTTTACGCGGGAGATGGTCTGAATCGCACTAATGCCTTTAATCTCTTTATCTAAAAACAGGGTATGCAGCCTTTTCTCATCAAAACCAGTTTGCAGCTTTGCCACCACAATGATTAGGCCATTTTTCTTCAGTGCAAAACTTTCTAATACCTTCTCTTCACTCAATCCACCATTGAGGCCAGCGGCGCTTTGTTCATCCTGATTGTTTGAATATACGATGTGAATGGGCGCTTCAGCGTATTTCGCATATTTGGGTTCCTGAACCAGGGCGTTAAAGTGCCTGGTAACTGCTTGTTGATAAGCAATCGCTGCTTTAATGGAATGTACCGTCAGCATTGCCTTACCTGTTCCGCGTATTTGGCGATACACATCTTTCACCAATAAATCCGCAACATATTGGGCAATCGCGTCAATACGATCACGGTTTTCATAAACCTGTTTCTTCTGTGCGTCTTTGTAATCTTGTTCTGTGAGACCTTCCAGCGAATTGCTAGGTAGATCAAATAACATCTTCGAAGCAACTGGCACGATATTCTTTAGCGGGTTAAGAATATAGCCATCCTCAATCGCTTCTTGCATGGTGTAGGAATCAAATGGTCGCCATAGTTTTTCGCTTTCAGCATAACCGCTAAACTCCCCAAAGCGCGCGAGGGTATGATCATCAGGTGTAGCAGTAAAACCGATAATCAGATTCTTCTTCGTACGTGCTTGAGAATACGTTGTATTATCAAAAGGCGCCTGCAACTCATCAAAAATGCTAATCATTTCAGCGTGTTGGTCTCCGCTGTTGGAACGGTGAATTTCATCAATTAAGAAGACAATACGCATTTTGGCAAGCTTAGTCAGAACTTCAGCATCGAGCATTTCGCGCACCGAGCCAAACTTTTGTAAATTAACAATCACCAGGCGCGTGTCAGAGGCTAAGGCGTCTTGAAAGGTCTTTTTATTGCTGGCTTCAATATACATCCGATTGTCTATGTTCATGTTGAGCATTAAAGAATCAATTTGCCCACGTAATTGCAAACGATCCACCACAATCATGATTTTATCGTACACATACTCGCCCTCGCGGCGCAGGTCTTTTAACTGCAGAGCTGACCACCCGATAATATTGGATTTACCAAAACCCGCTGCGTACTGCATCAGCAAGGAGTAACAATTTTTATTATTAGAATAAGCCTGACGTTTTTCCAGTAATTCTTTTTTCTTGGCTTCAGATACTCCAACTAACTGTTTTTCTAGCAGTTTATCAAAATAATCGTCTTCGTTCTCATGCGCCAAGAACTCATCAATTTTTGCCATAATCTTATCAGTACCAAACTTTTGTTTGGGACGTGGCGAAATCAAGTGTCCTAGCTCATTTTTTAACTCTTTCCCTTTCTTAGTAACATAGACATCGCGCTCGATAAAGTTGTAATACAAAATCTCTTTTTCCATAAAACCCTTACCGTAGAGGAAGGTGAACAACTCCTTCAGTTTGTCTTTCTTATCGGCATCCGGGTTCAATAGTGGATAAGGCTTAAATACCCCTTTGGCTTTTTTCTCGATCTCTTCGCGGTCAAATTTACCCTCTCTACACGTAGCCAGGATCTCGTCAAAATAATCATCGATGGTTCGAATCACATATGTTTCGCCAACATCGGTGGTAGTGATATGTATGGCCTTTTCGAAAATTTTCAAGAAGTCTTTGCGGTATGAATCTTTTTCTTTATCACTCAGCAGATCATTGCTATCAAAATGTTTATGATAGGTTTTGACTGCTTCAAAATAGTCTTTCAGGACCTTGCCACGCCCGTTTTTGCTGGCAGTCTGATTGGTATAGTTGGATTTCAATTCGCTATAGCCTAAATAAATACCATTCACAAACAGCACAATATCAGGACGGAAAGAAAATATTTGCTGATCTTGATAGTTGTATTTATAGGGCAATTCCTGCACCACTGAAAAGATATTTTCATCAAACAGTGCATTATTATGGATTACACTGTCACCCGTGTAAAATAAGTTGAGTTTAACATTCTGCAAGGTGATAGACTTATTAGCATTAATAAATAGCGCCATATTACGGCTGCTCCCGCTGCGCTCTTGAATTAGTTCAATCAAATCCTTAAGTAATTTATTCTGATCACCATGGTATTTTTTCAGCAAGGTTTCGTAAGGTTTCTTATTCAGTTCGGTTTGGGAGATAAACTCCTGTAAGTCTTCTTCTATGATTAGGGAGTTAGTTACCGTATTAGCTTTCACCTCACGATAGCCCAGTCCTTCTCTGAAAAAAGGTATCAAAAATTTGTCTTGTAGGTGGAGTTCGTTCATACTGCTTCTCCTTCCTGGTAAACCTTGATCTTGCCAGTGACAACATCGTTAATCAGGGTTTTGCGCAATTCTTTGAGTTTATCGATTTGGGTGTTGATGGTATCAATAATGCGGTCAATGTGCTCGGTTTTATTGTCTAAATAATCGGCTATGGATTGTTGCTCGGGGAATGGAGGAACAGGTAATTTTAATTGTGAAAACAAATCAAATGTCATTGTTGACCGCAATGTTTTACTATTTGCCAATAGAGATCCATTGCGATTTTGTTCAAGATAGTAATAGAGGAAATACTTCATGTGCGCCTCGTATTTTGCCCTTATAACAGTATAAGCACTCGTAATAATCCCTACTTGTTTAATATATCCAACAATTCTTGGGGTTACATCCATGTCAAATAAACATAAAACCAAATCATCAGGCTTTGTAATTTGGTATCCATCAAAGGATGCCGGAATTTTTCCCTTCATATTATCTAAGTCGCGTTTGATAACACCTTTCAATGTTAATGAAAGTACATCATAAAAAGAACTCTCTAAACCAGCTTTATTTTTCGTTTGTTCGAATACATCTTTGCCTCTCATCACTTTCCAATGCTCCGGCACTTCTCCAATCCACTCAACTCCACTATCTTTCATAACCACTGTTTTATCTAAACCACGGGTAACGGTTTCGGTGATGCGGGATTGTTTGAGCTCTCCATATTTAGTAGCCTTTTGGGTGAGCAGATCTATTTTGCGATCAATCTGGGCGGTTTCGACGTCTAGATAATCGGCTATAGCCTTTTGTTCGGGAAGAGGAGGACAGAACCAAATAACTCTGGATAGTTTTTCTTTTGTAAGATGTTTAATACTTACATAATTCACTATTGAGTCATAATATTTAATAGTGCCTAACAAAAATGATTGATAAAGAAAATATTTCGAATAATTATTTTTGTTTACTGTGATTTTGTGGACAGAGTTTTGGATATAACATTCTTCGATTTCTTCATTCCAAAAAGCAGTTTTTCCAACTTCACCACCTTCGCTAAGTAAAATATCTCCATTTTTAAGGCGATAGGTACTCATCTCACCTAACGAAAAATACATTTTTTCGATATTTGCGTCATTCACCTTAAGCCAGCCAATGTTTTTCGACTTAAGATAACTCCGATAATATGTGTACTCCCTTGGCATATTGTCTAGCATTTTCCCCAAAACAACTAGACCAATTTCCTTTACCCGTTTTACCTCCCAGTCTTTAGGCATTTTTTTAAACCACTCAACTCCACTATATTTATAGGAATCATATGTCTCAAAAGTGTTTTTCATCATAATCCAAGCCCCACTTCTAAGGATTTTAATTCATCCTCAAGGGCATTAATATCAGTCAAAATATCCACTACTTCCCGCAACTTCTCAGGTTTATAAAACACCCTATTAAAATTAATCTCCACACCTACAACATTTTCTAAATAGATAAATGGTTTACTAATATATTTGGCCATAAAGGCTTCAATCTCAGCCCGATTTTCAGCTTCATCTTTATGAAACGGAATAATTTCGTAATCCTTCTGGTAATCGGGCGTAAGTTCTACGCTGATTTCAATGCGCTCCGACTGTTTTGTGCTAGCTTTTTTATATATAGATTTCACAACGATTTTGCCACAGCCCAGCAACTCGTTTTTGTCACTCACTTCTTTAATTAGGGTTTCTTGCTCGACATTAAACCAATACTTTGCATCAGTGGTGGTAATTACCAAGGGCTGTTCTTTGTAATCCAGCGAAGCAACAAATGGCTTGATATCCTGTTCAAAGGCATCCGCTAAAGACTGGTATTGACTAGCATCAAAGGAAGTAATCACAAACTGAGTCAGGTCTCGTTCACCATTGCTTAGTTTGGTTGGCTTTAATCTCACTGAACTTGCTCTTTCTTCCAACCCGCTTTTTTTATTCAATATCATCGGTAGCTGTGCCTCAAAGCTATTACCATATTCATCAATATTGGTAAGCATAATGACTTGTTTGTTAAAATAGAAAAATTCCTTGTCAAACACCATGGCATAATCTGTATCTTCAAATTTTGTGAGGGTTTCTACGATTTCTAGGCGGCTAGCTTCATCCACTTCTTTGCGCTTAGAGCCTTTGCTCTTTTTCAGTGGTTGGAATTTTTCGCTGGCGTTAATCAGCATCACTTTATCAATGTGCTTTGGCTTTTTGTTATTATTCAAAACCCACAAATATGTGTAAATGCCAGTATTAAAGAATTCATCAGTAGGTAATTGAATCACCGCTTCCACAATGTCACTATCCAGCATCCCTTTGCGGATATTGCTTTCTGATGACCCTGCATCACCACTAAACAAGGTAGAGCCGTTGTGTACCACTACACCCATTCCACCATCATCCAGTTTTGAAATAAGGTGCTGCATAAACAAGAGCTGTCCATCGGAAATAGAGGGCAGAAATTGAAACCTTTCGGTTTTGTCGTTTTCAATTTCTTTTTGATAACCTTTCCAGCTAACGCCATAGGGAGGGTTGGCAATGACAACATCAAATTCGTCGTTGTAGAACTTGTCATCCACAAGGGTGTTACCATGTTCGATTTTAGATTCGTCTCGAAAGCGGCTTTCAATTTTTGCCAGAGCGTAGAGCGCGTCATTCCAATCTTGGCCATAGGTTTGGGTGAGGCGCTTGGATTTGTCTTGAATACGGTCTTCAACCCCAAACAGCAAGTTCCCACCACCACAGGTGCAGTCGTAGATTTTGAGCAGTTTATCAGAGTCCTCAATTTTGGAAGCAATGATCTCAGCAATAAGCGCGATCACATCGTCTGGTGTATATTGTTCCCCTGCCGTTTCTGCCGAAATATCTGCCCATTTGCGTTTAATGTGTTCTTCCAACGTGGTTATTTCAGAGTTGTTATACGGCTTGAGGTCAATTTCAGCCCATAGTTTGGTATACCCCATCAGCACTTTTTTGGCGTTGAGTTTAGTTTTGATACCACAGATATCCAGGAATTTTTCGCCATCTGTCGCATCTACGCCAAGCAGGTCTTTGGTTTCACCATCAAAGCCCTTAAGGTAGGCATCAAAATCAATTTGAAAGGATTTATCGTTTTTGCAGATGTCGGCGAGAGTTTGATTCTTCTCAAAAATATATATGTTGTAGCCTTGCCCCTTATCATTTATCAAGTCGTATAGGTCTGCTTTCGTGATGCTGGCAAAATCCTCTTCACCTATTTCTGCTTTTAAATCATCAAACATTCTAACGAGACGGCTTTCAACCATCGCAAGGGCAAAAAACGGCATCATGAATGATGGCCATTCAGATTCTTTGATACCACACCCGCGTAAAAGATCGGCAGTTGCCCAGATTTTTGATTCGTATTGTAGTATGTCCATTTAGATGGTTCCTCTTTTCTGCATAGTTTTTTATTAATCACGTAATGGGGTATAGAATTTTTTGTCAAATTATTATCGACATTAGGAGTTCTCATGACATATTCAAAAGCTTTGAGTTTTATCAAAGGTTTTGAACTTGTCATAGATTGAAAAGATAAATCATTCTTTAAATAACGGTCTAAACAGATTATACCCAAGTTAAGATACAGCCCCAACTGACTAGTATAGAAATGAGTGAGCATATGAGGCTTTTACGTCTGCCGTCTTATTCCGAACCCCTCATCAACCGACAAACCCGGAACATATAGCGCTCCTGTTTCTTGAATGGTCCCCTGTCGGTTGGTCAGGGTTTGATATTGGGCTAAAATGCCTTCATAATCTGCTTCCGGTATGTTTACCAGGATCCTGATTTTCTCGCCGAACTCAATCTCTGGTTTATCAAGCACTGCCGGCAGACATTTTTTCTCGATTTGTCCGTAATAGCTGTAGTCAATTTCCAGAAGCGCTTGTTTGCAGTAGACCATATTTTGAATCGTCGCTATCTGAAGCGCTTCTCTAACAGCATCAGAATAAGCTCGAACCAATCCACCGGTCCCCAGAAGGGTGCCTCCGAAATACCTTACTACGACTGCAAGTACATTCTCAAGGTTTGCCCCTTTGAGGATTTCCAGCATAGGCATCCCGGCCGTTCCAGAAGGCTCTCCATCATCACTCATGCGTTCGCTCACTGGATTTCCATGTAAACGATACGCAAAACAATAATGCCTGGCTTTCGGCCATTCTTTTCGAACGGTCTCCATCAGGCATTCAAAGTCTTCTTCCACGCTAAATGGAAAAAGGAGCGCAATAAATTTAGATTTTTTTATACTAATATTGGCTTCTGCTTTCTTCTGCACGGTGTAATAATTCATAGACTTCAGGTTACCTCCAGCAATATGCTTGCGAAAATATCCCGGCATTGGGTTTAACTACATGTTTTTCTTTGTGAGTCCTGGCATCCTGTGACGGAATACATGAATCCCTATTGCCGAAAAGATAAGAATACCTGCAATGATTAACAAGGTGTTTACAAAGTTATGGGAATTGATAAAATAGTTTCCCAATGCAACATAAGCAATCGCCCAGGGGATTTTACCAAGCCCTGATGATAGAGCAAAAACATTAAAGCACACCCCGGCTAAACCCGATCCGATATTAATGAGGGGCGTAGGTACGACAGGAAAAATTCTGCACATTAACAAAACCCAAAAGATATATTTGTCATCAATTTCCTGCAGGTTAAAATCATATCTTGCCTGAATTTTCTTAATGAGAATATTACCACCCAGTTGTTTGGACAATAGGAACAGAAAACAAGCGCCGATTAGTGCTCCCGACCACGCCAGTAAAAATCCAATCCAATTTCCATAGATCATTCCCGCCGCGCCTGCAAATATCATGTACGGTATGATCGGAGCAATCGCCTGCACAAAAAACAGTATGAAGGCCACGATCGGTCCATAGACTCCAAAACTCTGAATGTATAACACGGTAGATTCTATACTGCTAAAATCAAACTGCATGCAGATCCCCTACTCTACGTATAAGAATTTTGCTTTCAACCAGTTCAGTGTAAGTTGTTCCCTTTCGGCCGTTTTTTCCAGGAAATGATGATCAGCACCCTGGACTAAATGAAAATCAGATTGCGGTAATAGATCACTTGCGTAAATAGCATTTTCTACCGCAACCACTTCATCTTCCTGTCCGTGAATGATTAACACCGGTCGATTTGCAATGTCGTTCAAATACCCAATTATATTATGTTTAGCAAAATCATGTATAAACGCCGGTTCCAATTGAAACTCACCGGCTAAATCCTGTATGTGGACAGTCTGCCCATTCTGCAGTTTAACATATTCATCCTGCATAATGGCTCGAAAGGTGTTTTCAAGATGCATCGGCGTTGACCACAGGATGAAACCCTTCACCCGTTCATCCCCACTGCCGCCGGCAAGCACAGTGCTTCCTCCAAAACTCCTCCCCAGTAATATTATAGGAATATAAATCGCTTCGTCAAGGTAGTCTATCATCGACTGTAGGTCTTCAGCCTGTCTGGATAGGGTAATATCCTTAAATTTCCCATCGCTTTGTCCACTTCCTCCAAAATCCGCAGCAAACACTACAATACCAATTTCATTTAGCTTCTGGGCAAATGTAAATATTCTGCCCCCATTTTCTTTACCCCCTCGAAATCCATGACAGACTACAAGTACATATTGCGCCTTCACCTCTGGTCTGAACAAACAAGCAGAAAGATTTTCGCCACGTTTGTTTTGAATTTGAATACGTTCCATTCAACCAATTCCTTTCCTGCTAAAAAAGAGACTTATTCAGCAACTCATAGGCTTTTTCGCTTTTTTCTTGTCATCTGATTCATACCGAACCTTATTACTGCACAAGTCACAAATAAATGTACTGCTCTGTGACTCACTTAGTTTTTTAAATTCCTGATGTTGCTTTCCAATCTCATAAGTCTTTCCACACAATAAACACCGTACCTGGATTGATTCCACTTTTTCCATTACATTCCCTCCCCCTGATGTTTAAAAAAACAGACCCATTCAGACGTTTGAATGGATCCATTGTTGCAGATAGGTTTTATTAATGATACCTTTGTTATCTCTATTCTACGCTCTCTTCTGTTAAGATTTTCATATAAATTAAACGTTGATAATTAAAAGCACCCGTAATGTTCCCATCCTTATCATACAGGTAATTCATTGATGAACCACCGATATAAACCTGCCCATCCTCTTCAATACCAAGCCCCTTCACGTAAGCCACCAGCATTACATCATCAGTAAAGGTTAATTCCACTTCGATAAGCTGGGGTTCTTCTTGCAGATCAGCCTTTTGTAACATCTGTTTGAAATCAACCTGACATCCGGATAAACAGCTCATAAATGCGATTACTAACAGACTCAGCAGGATATATTTTGTTTTCTTCACTGCTTTTATCGCCTCCTTCTCCTTCGAAGTACGCTGGCAGGGACGGGATGGGCAACAGCACCTTCATCTGTGATTCGTTTGTCACTCCATTTTTGCAGTTTTACATTGACAGCATAATGAACACTGTCAGAAGGAAACTCACCGTGCTGGTCCCTTGTTCCTGCAGGTTTTCCCGTCAGGATTTCCAACCCCTGATCAATGTGTTCTACGGCCCAGATATGAAACATCTTGCTTCGCACAGCATCAATAATTTCATCATCCAACATAAGCTGATCAATATTTTGTTTGGGAATGATAACTCCATGTTCCCCGGTAAGGCCTTTCCTCTTACAGACTTCAAAGAAACCTTCAATCTTGTAATTAACCCCACCAACCGGTTGAATTTCACCATTTTGATTGACCGATCCGGTGACCGCAATCCCCTGCTTAATTGGCATATCAGCGAGACTGGACAGCAATGAATAGAGTTCAGTACTTGAAGCACTATCCCCTTCAATTCCTGAATAGCTTTGTTCAAACGTCAATGACGCTGAAAGTGCCAGCGGTTTATCCTGTGCATACTGCGAACCTATATATCCATTCAGGATTAATACCCCTTTGCTGTGAATACTTCCGCTCATATGTATTTCCCGTTCAATGTTGATGAGCCCTTTTTCTCCCATAAACGTTTTGGCAGTAATCCTAACTGGCTTGCCAAAGAGGTTGTCTCCCATATCATAGACGGCCAGACCGTTCATTTCTCCTACTTTACTGCCCGTTGCATTAATCATAAGAATATCACGTTCGATGTGCTCATGAATCTTTTTTTCGATCATAGACGAACGCAATTTTTTCTCCTCTATGGCCCGCAGGACATCCTCTGCCTCCACCAATTGTTTCTTATCATAACTGGCCCATGTGTTGGCCTCATAAATGATCTCGGTTAGCTTATTAAAAAGGGTCGTCATCTTCAACTGGTCATCTGCCATACGGCTTCCATAGTCCACCACCCTTGCTACCGCACCGGGAATCTCTTCGATCTATATGCCGCAAAAACTGCAATGGATTTTTATCATCTTCCGGTTCAACAAAGGACTTCAATCTTTTCAAGACATCTGATTGAATATCTTCCAAATATTTTTGTATCTTATCGTTCGCTTTATATTTTTTTGCCAGTTCATCAAAATAGGGTGTGATGACTATTTTAGTTAGTTTTTGTTCTAATTCGCTGAACATACATTTTGTTGGTTTCCTCAACCAAGCTATTTAGGATGATCGTCTTTTGCCCTTCAAATTCTTCCCCTGCAACGGTTTTAACTCGGCAGTACTTTGAAAATGAAAGATAGCTGGTTTACAAGCCTTGCTTAACTGTTTTGGTTTGAGCTTTAACTTATTGGTATTCAATCATTGTCCTCCTATGGAAACACTCTTCTTCAATTTTGGTTAAAAATCGAAATTCATTGCCGTTTCCCCTTTAACGACTTTAGACCCTAGTTCAGAGTACAGGCGTGCTGCTGAATAAAAGCCGGTGCAATGACAGGGAATAATCGTTTCAATTTCAAAGGATCTTAATGCTTCTACGGTTTTCACTAATCGTCTTTCACTGGCCATAATCAAATGAGTCCCGCCGATAAAGGCCCTGATTTTCTCTTTTTGAGTCTGTTTTTTGGCATGTTCAATGATATTGATAATGCCTGAATGCGCACATCCGCTGATGATAATTAAACCATCTGGATGATCAATAACCATAGACATATCATCCGGCAGTTCGTCATCAACCATTTCACCATTAATCTCTGCTTTAAAACTCCCACCCACATCTTCATAATCATTCATTCTTGGAACTGCTCCGGTAAGATACACGTTCGGATGGATTTCAGAGAAGGAATCCACTGTAGTCAAGGCAGCACCAAATTTTTTCACATCCTCGGCCGTAAACAAAGAACCTATCTCTCGCTTAAATTCTCCTGCCACTACATACCTTGGAGTAAAAACTCCGGAGTGTGCAAAAATATGCTTGGGATTCCCCATCTGCAAAAATGGTACAACCCCTCCAGTATGATCGAAATGACCGTGACTGATGATCAGATCGTCAACCTTGCTCAAATCAAGGCCTAAATACTGTGCATTCTTGAAAACAGCATCAGCAGAACCTGTATCAAACAAATATTGTTTTCCATCAACTGTAACCAACGCTGCGAATCCGTATTCTCCAATAAATGGAGGAACCGGGGTCGTATTCTCCACCAAGATTTTAACGTTCACATTCATGTTAAAAATCCTCCCTTATAATGCAATTAATTTTCACACCAATTGGTATTAATAATTAGGTATTCGCTTCCACAATTCCTGCTATTTTTTCATACTAAGTTTGATTAAGAAAGAAATTAGTAATCAATAGCGCTCCAATCAATATTCCATCCACCGACAGGCGAATGCTCGTAGCAGATATCCTCCGGTTCCGTTCCTTTATAAAAGGCCATTTCCATTTGCCGGGGGCATCCCTCACAGGCAATCTGTCCACTGTCCAGACAAACACTGGTCAATTGAACGTTCTCGGGTTTAACAAAATCCTGTGAAGCTAACATTGGAGCTACGCCTTGCATAAACTGGGCCCATATCGGACCCGCCGCAACCCCTCCAGGCAGATTAACATTCTGCCCCTGATCATAGCCAACCCATACCGCACAACAGATCTGGGGGGTATATCCTACAAACCAGGCATCCTTATAATCATCCGTTGTGCCTGTTTTACCCGCAACTCTTGTTCCGGCACTTCCTTTTAAATGAGAGGCAGTTCCGCCCGGTTCAAACACCCCGGTAAGCATATCAGTGATGACATAGGCATTTTCCTCCGAAATCACACGCTTTTGAATCACTTTATGTTCCTCCAGGACCACGCCATCCCGATCTGTGACCTTATGGATAAAGAATGGCGCACCGTACAGCCCCCCATTGGCAAAAACGCTGTATCCTGCTGCAAGATCTATCGGACGCACCTCATTAGATCCCAGGGCCAGAGAAAGAACCGGTTGCAGGGTTTCGAATCCAAAACGCTCCGCATATTCCTTCGCCGCCTGTATCCCCACCTCATCCGTCAATCGGACCGCCACAACATTATCAGATATCATCAGGGCTTCCTTCAGCGTAAAAGGCTGCCAGTGATAAGGCTCATCTCCATAATCTGTCGGTCGATAAGTGTCACCATTGAGAAGCTGGTATTCAACCTCCTCACACATGATCATTGATGCAGGTGTATAACCCTGTTTAATAGCCAGGGAATAGACAAAGGGTTTAAAGGTTGATCCCGGTTGTCTGTAAGAGTAGGCTCTATTAAACTTGGAAGCACCATAATCCCGACCGCCAATCATTGCTCTGATCTCATTTGTCTGAACATCTACCGCAATGAGTGCTGCCTGAAGATCTTCATCCCGCGCTGCCATCCCATTTTGATAGGCTTTATCCGCAGCTAATTGCATATCAATATCCAGCGTCGTATCAATTTGGAGTCCCCCCTGATAAACTGCACGGTCTCCATATTTTTCTCTTAAATAATCTCTGACAAGGGCAACAAAGTATGGCGCCAAATTATTGATATATTGTGATCGCTGATAGACCAATTCTTCCTGCAACGCAATCTCTTTCTGCTTTGCTGTGATGTTCCCTTCTTCACCCATTCTTTGTAAAACAATTTCCTGTCGCTGTTTTGCTGCTTCAGGATTATCATACGGATTGTAATGCCCTGGCCACTGGGGTAAACCCGCCAGTAGTGATGCCTGGGCAAGGCTGATATTTTTTGCATTTTGGGCAAAGTAGGTTTCTGAAGCAACCTCTACTCCATAGGCACCTTCACCAAAATAGATCGTATTACAATACATCTCCAGGATTTCATCCTTGCTATAACTTCTTTCCAATTGTATGGCATAGAAAAATTCCTTAATTTTTCGTATAAATGTCCGTTCATTCCCCAGAAACAAATTTTTAGCTGTCTGCTGGGTGATTGTGCTGCCCCCAGCAACAATCTCCTGTTTCTTAAGATTGCTGTACACCGCACGAAGAAGACCACGAAAATCGACACCGTAGTGTTCGTAAAAATTGTTGTCCTCAACTGCAATTACGGCTTGCAAAAAATACGGAGAAATGTTTTCCAGGGGTATGCTTATACGATTTTCCTCTGCCAATCCATTCAAAGGTCTGCCCTTTACATCATACAGCACAGATGACTCCGGAACCTTAATTTCCGGTAACTGCAGAGAGAACCCTACAGCAAACAAACAAATGATAAACAAAACCAATAGACACGTTAATTTTCTCATGATATCCCTCCATCATTATGATTTCCATTATTTTTTGCATCTATTCATTTCCTAAAAGCGCGCCTTGCTTGACAATATGCTATGCAAATCGGTATATTATTAACTTAGAAGCAATTCATGAAAGGCGGTGGTGAAATGGAGCCTATACCAGGATATCGATCGTCCCAATCAGTCAGATATAAAAAAAATAATATTTCCAGGAGGGTTCTATTTGCACGCCGTTCGGCAGCATAATCCTCTCCTGGGTAAGGAGGGATATGCCATGATCAAGACATATTTCTACAACCATGAAGAAAATGTCACCTACCACGATGTAGACCTTACAGAAGTTTCCGAGTTATTATCTTTGCCTAATAACCTTTTATGGATTGATTTATACGATTGCTCTGAAAGCGAATTGCAATATGTCGGGGATATTTTTGATTTCCATTCCCTGGCACTGGAGGATTGTTTTCAGGAAAGTCCACGTGCAAAGATCGATAAATACGATGATTACTATTTCTTTGTTTTTCACGCTTTACGTTATTTTGAAGAAGCTGAAGAAGAAGACGAGATTTCAAATATTGAACTGGATGTTTTTCTTGGTCCTAATTATATCGTCACCATTCACCCGATCGCATTATCCGCTGTTGGAAAAGCCGCTCGCGTTTGCCTGAAGGAAATAAGATTAATGGATCGAGGACCGGATTATCTTCTGTATAATATCATTGATAACATCGTTGATGATTCCTTTCCCATTATCGAACGTCTGGGAGAAAGAATCGATGATCTGGAAGACAATATTTTTCTAACCAGAGGACAGGAAATTACAGAAGAGATTCTAACATTAAAGAGAACCATTATTCTTCTTAGAAAAGTATTGATTCCCCAACGCCATATATTCACAAACATTACAGGACGGTATTCTTTTTTTATAAACGAAGAAAATGTGCCTTATTACCTTGATTTAGCGGATAATTTAAACAGCATACTGGACACGGTAAACTCCTATCGGGATCTGTTAAACAGTACAACTGAAACCTATTATTCAATCATCAATGGTCGTACGAGTGAAATCATTACCATATTGACTATTATTTCAATTATTATGATGCCCCTTACCGTGGTTACTGGTTTTTTTGGAATGAATGTCATTTTTTTGCCAGGAGCCCAGAACCCCCATGCCGTATGGTATATTTTACTTGGAATGATTGCGTTATCGGTCAGTATGCTCGGTTTTTTCAAACATCGCAATTGGATCTAGAAGGATTAATCAGATCATTGAACAATAAAAAGCCTTTACTACAGATTTTTTACCGGTAGCAAAGGCTTTTTTTAAGGTTGGTTATGAATATTTGACACAGATATTTCTAAGCAGATCAGCCACTTCCTGAACATGATCCATCGCCTGTTCAATGTGTTCATAGATTTCTCTCCATTTTATAATCATCAATGGATTATTTTCGTTTTCAAATAAGGTAGCCAATCCGTTGCGATAATAAAAATCCTGTAGTCGTTCAAGCTTTCGAATCCCCTCACAGCATTGAAATATCTCTTTTTTATTATGTTCTACCCGATCCAGCAAATTAAATGCTTTCTCCTGTAAAAGAAGACCTTCGTATAAGACATCCACCATTTCTTTGACCTGTTGATTGGGGGAGCCGGCCTGATATAAGATCATCCTGTCAATAATCCCGGTAATATAATCAAGTGTTGTAGACAATATCTGCACCAGTCGAAACGCATCCTCACGGTCAAAAGGCAGAATAAAACTGGTGTGCAGTTTTCGTACCAATGTCTGAATTATCTTATCCCCTTCATGCTCCAATTTTGTCAATTCAGCCATTCTTTGATCTAAATCACGATAATCTTTTACAACTTCATTTAAGATATCTCCGCCTCTAACAACTACGTTTGCACTCTCGGAGAATAGATTAAACAAGTTTACATCTTTCCGTCCAAATAAGGCCATTCTTCTCCCCCCTTTCCTCTTTCATGTGCTCTGCTTACAGAGCTCTCATATAATCAGGTCGAAGATATTTGCGATCGTTCTTGGCGATAATGTCATTAATCAGATCCAGCATCTTTTGTTTGTCATCAGGCAACCGTCCCTTTATCGGTAAATAGTTTGATGCATGATTACTGCGAAATTCCGTTCCCTGAACCTCAAGATCCTGAATAATCAATCGCATCTCATCAAGCACTTCAAAAGGCCCCGGCACTTCAAATTCTCCTCTTTCCATTCTGCGATAAAGTTCAGTATGAGGAACCAGCATAAGCGTAAGCGCACCCACATAATCAGGATTCATATCATTTAGGATCTTTGCCGTATTTTTTGCATGGTCTACTGCTTTTGGCGTTCTCCCTGCCAATCCCAGCAGAACCGTCACAGACAACAGGATACCCGCTCTGCGAATTTTTCGCCCTGCTTCCACCATTTCATCATAGTCTACACCTTTACGAATATCCTTGAGCAGATCAGGATCACCCGTCTCTACCCCCAGATAAGCAATGGTCAGTCCAGCTGCTTTCAGTGCTGTTAACTCTGACATTTCCTTTTCCAAAATGGTATCCGGACTAGCATAGATCCCAACATGTTCAAGGCTGGGAAAGGTACTGTATAAAATATTCAAAATTTCCAAAAGGTCAGCACAATCCATCGCCAGCGCATCTCCATCGGCTAGAAAGACTTTTTTTAGATCCCCATAATATTCACTGGCCATCCGAATATCCGTTTTGATATCTTCCATAGAACGAACATGATATTTTTTATCTTTATACATGGCACAAAACGTACATCTATTATGCGAACATCCAACCGTACACTGAAGGATATAGCTTCTTCCTTCACTTGGTGGTCTAAACACATTTCCTTCGTATCTCACATTCTTTACCTCCTTTATCTGTTCGTTTTCATTTTAAAAAAAGTTACCAGGTAAACCTTAACAAAATATAATTGTGCGAGATATGTTTAAGGAGGTTCATTATATTGAGCAGAAGCAGAGGCATCATGTCAGAAAATCTAAAGTATGAGATTGCCCGTGAACTCGGTGTTGACCAGATTGTTTCCAGTGAGGGATGGGGTGCCGTTAGTTCACGTGACTGCGGTAACATGGTTACGATGGCCATTCAAATTGCCGAAAAGAACCTGCCCAACAGTAATCAGAATCTACGTTAACTCGCACAAACAGGGGAAATTTTCCCCTGTTTTTTTGATTTTACTTTTCGCAGAGGTTCCACACTGTCATATCTAATTATAACTCATTAAGATTCTTTGTCAGTTGTATTTCTTTTTGCGTTCATTTTATTTCCTTCAGCAGCCCGTTGAATGATTGCAAGAAAAATGCTGACCAGGAAGGAGATTAGAAAGTAACCAGCCCCTATGAGTATGCCGAGAATTGCAGTTACCCACAAGCCAGCAGCAACAGATAGACCTTCTGTTTGATGATCCTTATTAATCCAGATCAACCCTGAGACCAGAAATCCCAGAGCAGAAACAACCTGGGCCGAAATTCGGCCCGGGTCACTTACCCAAGGAATTGAAAGACTGGTTGAAAATTCAATTGAAATAATGGTTACAAGAGCTGATCCCATACAGATCATGAAAAATACTCTTCCAGTAGGTATTTTCTTATCTGTTTTAAATGACAGACCAATCAAAAGACCCAGGAGCCCGGCGGCAAAGATTCGAGTTAGGATATAAATCATCATTGCACCTGATAGTTCGGAGCCTCTTTCGTAATAAACACATCGTGAGGATGACTTTCAGACAATCCCGCATTGGTAATGCGAATAAAACGTGTTTTTGTTTTCATCTCATCAATCGTAGCTACGCCACAATAGCCCATACCTGCACGGAGTCCACCTGCCAATTGAAAGATGGTTTCGGATACAGAGCCTTTATAGGGAGTACGTCCTTCAATTCCCTCCGGAACCAATTTTTGCGCTCCCTCTTGAAAGTAACGGTCAGAACTGCCTTCTGCCATTGCTCCCATAGAACCCATTCCCCGATACACCTTATAACGTCTGCCCTGAAGCATAACCTCTTCACCAGGACTTTCATCGGTTCCGGCTAACAGGTTTCCTAGCATGACAATATCGGCACCAGCAGCAATTGCTTTGGCAATATCTCCAGAATACTTAATTCCGCCATCAGCAATAATAGGAATGTTATATTTATGGGCTACTTCTGCACAATCAACCACAGCTGTAATCTGCGGTACCCCAATTCCAGCTACAACCCTGGTGGTACAGATAGAACCAGGTCCAATGCCAACTTTCACTGCGTCAGCTCCTGCCTCAATAAGTGCCCTGGTTGCTTCGCCAGTAGCCACATTACCTGCCACAAGGTTAACTTCAGGAAAGGTTTTCTTAATCGCGCGAACCATCTGCAGTACGCCTTCAGAATGCGCATGGGCTGTATCAATAACAAGGATATCCACGCCAGCATCTTTTAAAGCCTGAACCCGCTCCAGGGTATTCTGTGCAATGCCAACCGCAGCACCCACAATGAGTCGTCCGCGTAAATCTTTAGCTGCATTCGGGTACTTCTGAGTTTTTTCGATATCCTTTATGGTAATTAATCCCTTTAAGTTAAATTCATCATCAACTAGCGGAAGTTTTTCAATTTTGTACTTTCTTAGAAGTTGCATCGCATCTTCCATCGTCGTTCCAACCGGTGCTGTAACAAGTTTTTCGCTGGTCATCACATTGCGAATCTCCTGATCAAATTCTGTTTCAAAACGAAGATCACGGTTGGTAATGATCCCCACTAATTTGGTTCCTTCTGTGATTGGAACACCTGAAATATGATAATGTTCCATGATTTCAAGCGCCTGACGAATTTTGTGATCAGGGGATAAATAAAAAGGATCAGTAATAATTCCATGTTCAGAGCGTTTTACGCGATCCACCATTTTAGCCTGTTCCTCAATGGACATATTTTTGTGTATTATCCCTATTCCACCTTCACGAGCCATGGCTATGGCCATGCGAGCTTCTGTCACTGTATCCATACCTGCACTCATAATGGGTATTTCCAAGCGAACATTTTTGGTTAATTGGGAAGATGTATCCACATCCTTAGGGATCACTTCAGAGTGACCTGGTATAAGAAGAACATCATCAAAGGTGAGACCTTCTTTGCTAAATTTATCTGTCATGTACTCTGGCCTCCTTTAGAAATTTAAACTATCTTATACCATTACTGGAGTTTTTTCAAGATGATTCAGCTCAGTGACTGGGATTTATCCTTCTTTTACTGTCTTTAATCACCACCAATAACCGAGCTGATCCCATATTTCAAAAAATATTCTTCCAGACTCTCAATGGTTTCATTTTGAACCTGAAACTGTTTAGCCATTTCGTCTATGCTCTTATTTTCTTTCATGCAATCAATAAAAGCATCAAAATTAATACCCGCTTCCGAGGTTAATTCCTGTAACGACTGCGTACGACTCCACGGGGGTGTAAAAGACTGCTCTTCCGGTTTACTAAATTCCATATTAAATCTACCTCCATTTTTATAGAATCATTAATCTCTAACACTTAGTATTTAACTGCGAACCAAAGTCTATTCTTTTACTTAAAAATATGGTTAATACGAAAATAGGTTGAGTATAAGCGGAATTATTAGTTGGAAAGTTGGTTAGTTGGACAGTTGGAACGTTGAAGTAGGTTAGTACGAAAACAGACACGGATAACACGGATTTAACGGATTGACACGGATTTTTTTGTAAGTGGTCAGGGGTCAGGGCAATGCTTGGCGCATAGCACCTGACCCCTCACCCCTCACCCCTCACCCCTCACCCCTCACCCCTCACCCCTAACCCCTCACCCCTAACCCCTCACCCCTAACCCCTTACTCCTTACTCCTCAACTATTTTCATCGGTGGTTGTGTCGTGCAGACATGGAGGGTTAGTAAGTAAATAGCATCTCGGGGCTGAAGGCTTAAGGTTAGCGCAGGGGGGTAAAGGCGAAAGAGAACGATTGAAAATCAGCTCTCCTTGCCCAAGCACCCAGAGCATCTCCTATCCAACTCGTATGTAAAACATGAGACCGGACGCAAGCGTTCTTAAGCCTTCAGCCCCTGGCATCACATTACACCTAACCCCTTGCCCATTTTCATAGGTAGTTGCGTGTGCTCATTGAGTATAGCTCGTGGTCATGGGTGGTTGAACATACAAAAACCGCGCTTGTGCGCGGTTGATATGTATTACATGGAGTGATTTTTTAGTCTCATATGCGTATTGTCAACATCCACGACAATGACTTCGCGTCCGATTTTTTTGACAGCCTCCCATGGAATAACCAAGTGTTGCCGATCCGCCCAAAAGTTTAACATGTTCCCCTTGTTGGGTAGAATAATGGAAACAATCTGCCCGGTTTCATGATCAACAACCATATCAGATTCACCCACGGTTCCCATTCGCATGCCATCATAAATATTCACCATTTCTTTGCCGATTAATTCATTTAGTCGCACCTTACCCCCCCTGTCTATACACCCGTATGCCCAAACCCTCCTTCGCCTCGATCCGTTTCATTCAGTTTTTCAACCAATGTAAATTCAACCTTTTCGATGCGAGAAAAAATCATTTGCGCAATTCTTTCGCCTCTTTTTAATATATACTCTTTGTCCCCCAGATTTATAACAATGACCTTTATTTCCCCGCGATAATCCGAATCAATGGTTCCAGGTGTATTCAGCAGTGTGAGGCCATGTTTGATCGCCAATCCGCTCCTCGGCCTAATTTGCGCCTCCACATCCTGGGGAAGCGCCATGGCTATCCCCGTCGGAACCAGCACTCGTCCCATCACAGGTATGTGAAGGTCTTCGTCATTAGCTGCATAGAGATCAACGCCTGCCGCACCACTGGTCATATACTCAGGAAGCGGCAAATCAAAGGAATGCATGCGCTGTATATAAACCTTCATCATCTATTCCCCCACCACTTCTGAAATGCCTGTTCAACCACAGGCATGTGCTGCCCATCCCCTATTGCTGCCATAGAAAAATTCCCAGGTTGCAGAATTCGTTTGATATACGTGTGTACCTTCTCCAGATCTACAGCATAAATCTTCTCCATCACCTCTTCGGGGGTAACGATCTCATCGTACATCAATATCCCCCTCCCGAGTCGGTTCATTCTGTTCATCACACTTTCAAGACCTAAAAATACGCTGGATTTCATGAGTTTCTTGGTTCGATTCAGTTCATCCTCAAATATGCCCTGTTTCAGCAACACTTCCAGCTGCGTATAAAGCGCCTCAAAGAACTTATCTACTTTTCCAGGACCCGTTCCAATAAAAATGCCCAATAATCCTGTATCAGAATAACTGGTTGCAGAAGAAAATACAGAATAAGCCAGCCCTAGTTCTTCACGCAAACTTTGAAATAAACGAGAGCTTATGCCCCCTCCCAATATGGTATTAAAAACATTCTGCGTATATCTGTCTTCATCAAAATAACTAATACCGGGAACCGCTAAACAAATTTGCACCTGTTCAATCTCTTTGGAAACTGTACTGATAAAAGGAGTCACGTGTTCGGGTTTAGTTTTTACAAACTCCAAAGGTGATTGCTTTTGCTTTTCCATAATGCCGTTAATTTCGTCATATAATTGCTGGGGATTTATATTGCCCGCAATAGCAATAACCATATTCGACGGAATATAATGCCTGTTATAAAACCCAAATAAGTCGTCTCGACTCATTCCCCCCAGGCTATCAACCGTTCCCAGAATTGGACTCCCCATACTATTACCCTGCCAAAATTTTTGGGCAAAAACATCATGAATGAGTTCATCAGGAGAATCTTCATACATACCAATCTCTTCATAAACGACTTCACGTTCCGTGTTAAAATCCTTTTCAGCAAAAGATGCATTAAATAGCATATCAAAAATGATGTCCACAGCAGAATGGATGTCCTCATCCAATGTACGAGCATAAACACAGGTATATTCTTTTGCGGTGTAGGCATTTAATTGTCCGCCCATACTTTCGAAACTCTCTGCAATATTCCGAGCTGTGCGAGTTGATGTTCCTTTGAAAAGCATATGTTCAATAAAATGACTGGCACCTGCCATGGCCCCATCCTCGTTTCTCGACCCAACATTAATATAGGCTCCAATGGCTGCTGATCGCAGATGGGGAATATCCTCAATCACTAATTTGGCTCCACTGTTTAAAGTCCATGTATTGATCACAATCTTTACCTCCAATATTTGTACATTCTCTTTTACTTCTTTATGGATCAAAATTTCCCTTTAATTATCTTTTTAAAACCCTTCTTTACAAGTCCGGGTTCCTGCTCTACAGAATACAAACATACCAGATCAATGGTTTGGTGATACCTTCCCCCGACGAAAAAATGCATCTTTCCTACCTTGTCTCCTTGTTTGATTGGTGCCTTTAACGCATACTGGATGTTTACCATTTTTTGAAGATCAGGTCTATCATTCCCTGTCCTTATTATAATATCCTCTGAAGGTCCCACATCAACAAAACTTTGTTTACCGTTTTCCAACTTAATACTTTTAAACACCGTTCCCATTTCAACAACCCTCTGCAAAGAAGTGTTCTTAAACCCATAATCGAATAGACGGACACAATCAGCATTACGATTTGCTGAACGAAGTGAAACTGCGATTAAATTACTTCCGTTACGAGTAGCAGAAGCAACCAAACACTTACCTGATGCATTCGCTGTTCCTGTCTTGATGCCATTCGCTCCAGGGTAACTTCTTAAAAGTGAATTGGTATTATTAATAATCATAGGCTCTCGGTACCCAGGATGTTGAAATCCGACCTCTGTCCTGCCTACCATTTCTTTAATGTAGGGTTTCCGGAGCGCATAGATACCAATCTGAGCAAGATCACCTGCTGTACTATAGTGGTCGTTGTTTGGCAGTCCAGATGCGTTTTTAAATCTTGTGTTAACAGCACCTAAAGAAAAGGCCTTCGTTGACATTAACGAGGCGAAAAACGCTTCATCTCCGGCAATATATTCAGCAATCACAACGGCTGCATCATTCGATGAACGAACCAGAGCAACCTTAAGGAGTTCGCTCATCGAAATTTCCTGTCCCTCTCGGAGCCCGATGGTATACTCCGGAGTATGATCCGCATTCTCGCTAACAACAGCAATTTCATCAAGTCCGCAGTACTCTACCGCAAGAATCGCGGTCATCATCTTAGTTGTACTGGCAACGGGACGTTTCACATCAGCATTCTTTGCCAGAATTGTCTGACCTGTATCCTGATCGACCAGACAATAATACTGCGAATGCATTGGGGGTAGTTCTGCCTGAAGACTCTGTGGACACAGCATCAGGCCAACCATTGCTAGAAACATCATACAAACGCATTTGAATATTCTCATTTGTTCTCTGTTTTCTCCATAATGATTTTTTCAATGGATACCATCTGATAATTTTCCGCTTTTAGTTGCTTAAGTAGTTCTGGCAGTGCTTTCACAGTTGGATCGGTAGGGTGCATTAAGATAATGGCATCATTGTGTACTCTCTTCATCACTCTATCAACAATAACCTCGGGAGAAGGTCTCTGCCAATCTATGGTATCAACGCTCCACATGATAAATCGATATTCCATTCCTGTAACGGTTTTAACCAAGTTATCATTATGTTCCCCGTAAGGCGATGCAAAATACGAGGTTTTTTCTCCGGTTGCCTCTTTGATGATTTCATCTGCCATTTTTATCTGCTGCCCTACCTCATCTGCACCTAATTGATTGAAATGAAGATGTTTATATCCATGGTTTTGAATGCTATGTCCCGCATCCTTCATTCTTTTTAACAATTCCTGGTTTTTTTCTGCCCATTTCCCGGTGACAAAAAAAGTCACTTCAGCATCATTCTTTTTAAACGCTTCCAGCATGGCTGGAATAAATTCCTCACCCCAATCCACATTGACTGTGATGCTGACCGCTTTCTCACCTGTATTTCCCTGGTATATAGGACTCCCACTCACATCAGAAGCAATAATTACTTCCTCTGTAGCGATCATCGATTGACCAAAATAAACAATACCACAGCATAAAAGAATCCCGAACCCCATTACCATTAAGAACCGTCTGGTAATAATATAGACCTTCATTTCATTCCTCTCCTCCCCAAATTTCAACGATAACCTGACCACCGCCCACAAAACTCTTTACAATAATTGGCTGATTACGATTGTTTCTGAATTTGAGGTCAATATATCCGTAATCAACTGCTGCATCCTGCCCAACAGGCACATAATGAATCGGTTTACTGTGCGGCGAACGTTCCACAACGGGCAACCCGGCCTTGAGAACTGCGTTATACACCGTACTTGAGACCTGACATACCCCTCCGCCCAATCCCATATCAAAACCGCCATTCAGAATAATTGGTGCAGGAAGATAACCTCTTTCTGCAGTTCTGGGTCCGGTGATTTCGTTAAAAGAAAACTGTTTTCCAGGCCAGAGCAGGGTATTATGAACACTACATGAAGCGACTCGAATATTTTGCACGCGCTGCCATGTTCCATGAATGGATGTACCGTATCTTCCAATCACCTTCGTTACGCTCTGCAATTCCGCTCCTCTGTGGGACGTAAGAACTGTGTGAAATTGAATAGGAATCGTTTCACCTACCTGAGCCAACATGACCTTTTCTACCGTGGAACCAATTTCCACAAAACGTCCTGTTTGTTCGGAAACAACCTCGCCACTCATTTTATCAATCCTCGGTTCAACGGGAGCCTTCTGATAGCGAATCGCAATCTCTTCCACAATATCTCTTACTTCTCTTTCCAGTAATCCTTCCACAATCATATCTTCAAGATAGACTCCTTCTTTCACTCCCAGATACTGCCGTTCCAGTGATTCGAAAAAGCTGGTTACACAGGTAAGACTGATAAAAAAGGTCAAAAAAAGAAGGGTTCTATAATGCACTTCAAAAGAATAAAACCCCTTTTTTAAAAAATAATCCCCACCGCCTTTACATTTATACCATAAGGAAAACGATCCCCATATAAATGTATTCGGCAGTAAGCAAAGCTATTCAATTTTTTCTTCGTATAAACCGTCATTGCCGCAAAGCATACTCAAAAAGCACACAGAACCACCGATGAAAATCTGAGGAATGAGCCGATGGGGATGGGGAGGAGAACGATTTTAACGCTGATTTACGCTGATTATCGCTGATTAACGCTGTTTAAAATATTTTTAAAAAGAACAGCGTAAATCAGCGGTAATCAGCGAACATCAGCGTTTTCGGTTCCTATTATCTTATGAATATATCAGCGTGAGTCTGCGTTTTCAGTTCCTATTTTCTAATTAATTCAGCACAAAAAAAATAAACCGAGACAACTCGGTTTACTTGGTTTATAGTTGATTATTGGCCTGATTCGACTATTTAGCAGCCTCTTTCAGTGCGGCTTTGTGCGAGAGGTTTACACGTCCCTGACGATCAATCTCGGTCACCTTAACTAGGAATTGATCTCCAACGTTAACCACATCGGTTACCTTATTCACTCTCTCCTCAGCCATTTGAGAAATATGGACTAGTCCTTCTTTCCCAGAGGTACCGAGAACGCCTGGAATAATCTCTACAAAGGCTCCAAAATCCATGATTCTTTTTACGGTACCCATGTAGGTTTTTCCGACCTCAACCTCTGCCAGAATGGATTCGATCAGGAATTGTGCCTTTTTAGATCCTTCTTGATCGGTTGCAATAATGAAAAGGCTTCCATCATCTTCAATGTCTATCTTACAACCACTTTCGGCCACAATCTTATGAATTGTTTTTCCGCCTGGGCCAATGATCTCCCTGATCTTGTCCGGGTGGATCTGCATGCGTATCATTTGGGGCGCAAAAGGTGACAGATCTGTATTCGGCTTATCAATCGCTGCAAGCATTTTGTCCATAATGAACATCCGACCATCCCGTGCTTTTTGCAAGGCTGTTTCTACGATTTCCCGATTAACTCCTGTAATCTTGATGTCCATTTGAATAGCGGTTACGCCATGTTCGGTTCCAGCCAGTTTAAAATCCATATCCCCCAGTGCATCTTCAATGCCCTGAATGTCGGTTAAGATAGCAAAACTATCCTCTCCTTTGACAAGACCCATCGCAATACCAGATACAGGTGCTTTAATAGGAACACCGGCATGCATAAGGGAAAGTGTGCTGCCACATACGCTGCCCATCGAACTGGATCCGTTTGATTCCAACACTTCTGATACAACACGGATAGTATAAGGAAATTCTTCCTTGCTTGGAAGAACTGCCAATAAAGCTCTTTCAGCCAACGCCCCATGTCCGATTTCCCTTCGGCCTGGGCCCCTCATTGGTTTCGTTTCGCCAACACTATAAGGCGGGAAGTTATAGTGATGGATATAGCGTTTGCGATCTTCAATACCTAATCCATCAAGGATTTGTTCTTCACTGAGAGCACCCAATGTAGTCACAGACAATACCTGGGTTTGTCCCCTCGTAAACAATCCTGATCCATGTGGCCTGGGAAGATATCCAACCTCACAGCTGATCTGCCGCACCTCATCTAATACTCGACCGTCAACCCTGTCACCGTCTTCAAGGATCATTTTGCGAACAATTTCCTTCTGTGCTTTGTCAATACAGCTGCCAACGAGCTTTGCATCTTCAGGATATACTTCTGAAAAATGTTCGTGTATTTCAAGCTTTGCTTCCTCTACGTGTGTT
Organism: Bacillota bacterium; assembly: GCA_034659475.1. Classification (GTDB taxonomy): domain Bacteria; phylum Bacillota; class Syntrophomonadia; order Syntrophomonadales; family Syntrophomonadaceae; genus JAYEHK01. The sequence goes on from JAYEHK010000024.1 coordinate 28,881, forward strand.
TCACGCGATTTCTTGTCGGGATTTTTTACCGCCTTCTCTAAAAGCGGAGTCGCAAATTCTTTAACGGCCTGTTCCATCTCTTCTGGAACGCCAAAAGTAATTACCTCGAATTTAACAGCACCCATTGCCTGAATTATCGGTTCCTGGAAAGCAACGATTTTCTTTATCTCTTCGTGTGCAAAGAAAATAGCCTCTTTCATCTTCTCCTCAGGAATCTGATTGGCAGAACCTTCTACCATCATGATCGCCTCGGCAGTTCCTGCAACAACCAGATGCAGATCACTGTTTTTTGTCTGTTCAACCGTTGGATTAATGATTAGCTGCCCGTCCACCATGCCAACGATAACAGCTGCAACAGGACCGGCAAAGGGGATATTGGACACGCCAAGAGCAATTGATGCACCAATGGTTGCAGTCACATCAGGAGCATTATCTTTTTCTACCGATAATACGGTGGCTACAACATGAATATCGTTTCTGAAGCCCTTCGGGAACAGTGGACGGATCGGACGGTCAATCATACGTGCAGAAAGGGTACCAAGTTCGGTAGCTCTACCTTCTCTTTTAATGAATCCACCGGGTATCTTTCCTACTGCATATTGTTTTTCTTCATAATCAACTGTCAAAGGAAAGAAATCAATCCCTTCCCTGGGTCCTTTCGAAGCAGTGGCAGTAACAAGCACTACGGTATCACCGTAACGAACAACTGCTGCTCCATTTGCCTGTTTGGCCACCTGACCGACTTCAACAACTAACTTTCTTCCAGCTACTTCTGTTTCATATTTGTTAACGATTTTGGGTTCCTCCTTTCTTTTTTGCATTTGTATAAAGTTAAAGAGCGGCAATCCGCTCTTTACCTACGTAGACCAAGTCTAGTTACAATACTACGATAACGTTCGAAATCATTTTTCTTAAGATACTCTAAAAGGGACCGTCTTTGACCAACCATTTTTAAAAGACCTCTTCTGGAATGATGGTCCTTTTTGTTGGCTTTCAGATGTTCATTCAGATAGTTAATTCTCTCTGTAAGAATTGCAATCTGTACTTCCGGAGATCCGGTATCGTTTTCGTGCACCTGAAAAGACTGAATGATTTCGTTTTTTCTTTCCTGTGACAATGCCATAATTTTCACCTCCTCACATTAAATCGCCAAAGGCCAAGATAAACGTCGGTGAAGTCGTCTATCCTAGTCCATGGTTCACATACACCTGATATAATTCATCCTATCAGGTAGGTTAGGCTTTTTAAAATCAACTCTATTCAAACAACTTCGATCAAAGATCTTGCCGCTCTTTGCTTATTATCTTCCCATAGCACAAATGATGGGAAACATACCAGATGAAGTTTAACACAGTCATCTGCAAAAGTAAACTAATTGCCAGTTCTGATCGTTTGAACTCCTTCGAGTAGATCAATGGCTGTGTTTTTATCATTGTTAATTTGTTCTAAAAGCTCTTCAATAGAAGCAAACTTCTTTTCATCCCGAAGCTTTTCCATAAAGGTTAAAGTAACCGTTTTTCCGTAGATGTCCTGATTGTAATCCACAATATGTGCCTCAATAGATAAAGGATATATCTCATGAAAAGTGGGCTTGCTGCCAATATTGACTACACATTTATACCTATTTACGTCTCCCTCTATGGTGACAACCCCTGCATACACCCCTTTTGCCGGAACTGTATACCGAGAATCAATACCAATGTTAGCGGTTGGAAAACCTATTGTTGAACCTCTATGTTCTCCATGAATGACATTTCCCTGAATGAAGGGAGAATAACCAAGCATCTTCGTAGCGTGCTGAACATCCCCTTGCTCCAGGAGCTTTCTAACCAGACTACTGGAAACAAGTTCTCCATCAATGGTTACAGGATCTATTACATTAACAGCAAAACCAAGCTCTTTTCCCATTTGTTTCATAGCCTCAGGTGTTCCTGCTCCTCGGTGACCAAACGAGTGGTTAAACCCTACAAAAACTTCTTTAATATGTAGTCCATTGATCAGTATATTATGCACGAATTTCTCCGGTGACCACGAAGCAATTTCCATTGTAAATGGATGATAGATTAATAAGTCTAAACCACACTGTTCTAATAGTTTCGTCTTCGATTCACGATTTCCTAGGAGTTTAGGTGCTTTTTCCGGAAAGAGTACCTGAGCAGGATGGGGTTCAAATATAAATGCTGCTGATTTCCCGCCATTTTTCTTCGCCTTTTCAACCGCCGTTGAAATCAAGTGTTTATGTCCACGATGAATTCCATCAAAATTCCCTAATGCTAGATATAACGAATCATTTTGTTGATAATTTTCAATCCCATAGATGACCTTCATGTCGAGACTCCTCATTTAATAAAATTGTATACCTATACTTTCATTATTGCTATATATTCTTCCTTAACCACTAAGTGAAATTCAGCTTTCAGTTAAAAACCTTTATCGGTTTAAGGATACATGCTTCAAATTCCTTTTCACAGCGAGCTATTGAAAACAAACAGCCTTTTGGATCGTAAACTCGACAAATCCCTTCCCCAGCTTCACTAGTGACAGCAACTAGATTGCCATGTTTGATACGTTGGACAAGGTTTTCATCCATCACCCTGATTTCCGGAAGACGATACAAAGGAAAATCGATCTCTTTTATCAACGTCTGGGGCTCATCAATTCCCCTTATTGCATTGAGATCATAGGCGTCTTGAATCAAAAAGATTCCTACCCTTGTTCTCGTCAGTTTTGATAGGAACGCACCAATCCCAAGTTTTTCTCCGATATCATGACATAGGGTTCGTATATATGTTCCTGTAGAACAAGTAACATTAAGATGAAGAAGCGGTAATCCTTTATCATCTACCTCTTCACCCATCAACTCAATGCTATGTATGTTGATTTCTCTTGGCTTACGTTCTACCTCAATGCCTTTACGGGCTAAATCATATAGTCTTTCACCATCATGATGAACCGCAGAATACATAGGTGGAACCTGTTGTATTTTTCCTGTAAAACTATCCAAAACTTCGGCAAGCCTGGCTCTATCAAAAGAAGTAACAGGAGAATAACAAATATTCCCTGTTGCATCCTGTGTATCAGAAATTCCACCAAGGGTCATGGTTGCTGCATAAATTTTAGGTTCGGCTTCGACATATTCAAGCACTCTGGTTGCATTGCCGATCGCAATGGGGAGAACACCTTCTGCCATAGGATCAAGGGTTCCCAGATGTCCCATTTTGACTCGCGGGAAAACTCTTTTTAGTCTTCGAATAACATCAAACGAAGTCATATCTTTACTTTTATTTACATTTAAGAAACCATGCAATGACTACATCACATCCTTAACTACTGCTAAAACAAGTTTTTCAACCTTTTTCAAGGGCTCTTCAATACGTGCACCTGAGGCCTGACGGTGACCCCCGCCACCAAAACGTTCTGCCAATTCGGCTACATTCACTTCTCCTTTGGATCGAAAGCCTACTTTTACCGTTTGATCGCCAATCTCTCTAAAGAACAAGCCAACCTCTACCTCTTTGGTCATCAGCGTATAGTTAATAATCCCTTCAGGTTGAAAATCTTCGGCATCTAATTCCTTTAAATCATTTTGCGTTAGCGTCATCCATGCAATACGTACATCGTCACTGAAACGCAAACTGGACAAGGCCCTGGCAAGGAAAAGAATTTCCTTTTTATCCTTTGATTCAAACAAATGCTGCTTTGTCAGCGATATATCTGCACCTCTGTCCAACAATTGAGCTGCAATTTGAAAACTTTTGCTGGTGGTACTTGCATGTTTAAAATTACCCGTATCCTGAACAATACCAACATACAAAGCATTTGCTATATCCTCATCGATCTTTACATCCAGCAACCCCAGTAATTCATATACAATTTCCGCGGTCGCTGCAGCCTGTGAATCAACATAATTCAAATCTGCAAACGCTTCATTACTCATGTGGTGATCAATACATAACCGCAACGGAATCTGTTCAGTGTTATCCAACACCTGTTGGCCAGCCCGCTCTGCATCTGAACAATCAAGGAAAATAAGGGTATCCCAGTCTTCCTTACGATATTCAACAGGAAGTACCGCTTCCACCCCATGCAAATAATGATAGATCGGTGGAACAGGGTCCTCCAGTAACATATCAACCTTTTTCCCCAGTAACTTCAATCCCAAATACAAGCCTACCAGTGAGCCAATACAATCCCCATCAGGACTGATATGCCCGGTTAGTACAAACCGATCTCTTTCGGTTATACATCTAGCTATTTCTGATAGACTATTCATCTGTTTCATCTCTGTGCACATCTTTTTCCTTTATATCTTCAAGCAATGAAGAAATATGAATGCCATGTTCAATGGACTTGTCTAATCGCAACTCAAGTTCAGGTGCATGCCTGATTTCTAAAACTCTGGCCAATTCTGAACGGATAAAGCCCTTGACTTTTTTCAGCTTTGCAATCGTTTCTTCTTGTTTGACTGCATCACCCAATACACTAATATAAACACGCGCATGGCTGATATCATTCGTCACATCTACACGTGTAATGGAGACTGCACCTAAATCGATACGGGGATCCTTTATCTGATCTTTAATTATTGTCGAAAGAACTCTTTTTATTTCTACAGTCATTCGTTCCTGTCTTCTTTTACCCATACCTCTTGCCTCCATTTCACTAAGTCATCCTTTATCATGGCTCTATCATGTTAATAATTATTCCCTTTTTTCCTAAAGAAAACTCTACATACAGCTCCTGCCTACAGATATTCATAAGATTACGTTTACAATTGCCTGGGCACTTCTTCCATGACAAAGTCTTCAATCTGATCTCCTTCTTTGATATCATTGAAGTCTTTAATACCAATGCCACATTCAAAGTTCTCCATTACTTCTTTGGCATCATCCTTGAACCGTCTTAGTGAAGACAATTTCCCTTCAAACACAATAACGCCATCACGCAGAACGCGCACCTCTGCATTACGCTGCATTTTTCCTTCAATAACATAACAACCGCCAATCGTTCCCACATTAGGCACTTTGAAGGTTTCTCGCACCTCTGCACGTCCCAGATATTTTTCTTTGTATTCTGGATCAAGCAAACCTGTCATTGCTTTTTTCACATCTTCAATGGCTTCATATATGACACGATATAGCCGAACATCAATATTTTCTTCTTCTGCATGTTTTCTGGCCTTCACATCTGGTCTAACGTTAAAACCAAGAATAATGCCATTGGAAGCCGAAGCCAACATGACATCGGTTTCAGTGATTGCTCCAACTGCGGAGTGGATAACCTTGACTTTGACCTCACTCGTAGAAAGCCGCAACAGTGATTGTGCAAGTGCCTCAATAGATCCCTGGACATCACCTTTGATGATGAGATTTAGTTCCTTTACCTCGGCATCCTGCATCTGTTTAAAGAAGTCATCCAGCGAAACTTTACTACTCTTCTTCTGCTCTTCAATTTTTCTTTCATTTAAGCGCAAGCTAGCAATTTCCTTGGCTATTTTCTCATCGCATACCTGAACTTTCCCGCCTGCTTCCGGAACATCAGACCACCCTGTTATTTCTACAGGCATAGATGGAAGGGCTTTAGCGACCTTTCTGCCGCGATAATCTGTCATAGCCCTCACTCTAGCCCAATTATGTCCACATACCAGGCAATCCCCCACATTCAATGTGCCCTTCTGCACAAGAACTGTAGCAACTGCTCCTTTTCCTTTGTCCAGTTCCCCTTCTATCACAAGGCCCTCTGCAACACGATTGGGATTGGCTTTGAGATCATTCACTTCTGCAATCAGCAGAACCATTTCAAGAAGGGTATCAATACCAAAACCAGTTTTAGCAGACACAGGGATAAACATTGTTTCGCCACCCCATTCTTCTGCCACAATTCCATATTCGGTCAGCTGTTGCATCACTTTGTCAGGATTGATATCCGGTTTGTCAATTTTATTTAAGGCAACAATAAATGGTACTTGCGCAGCCTTAATATGATTGATCGCTTCTATCGTTTGCGGCATAACACCATCATCAGCTGCTACAACCAGAATAACAATATCCGTTAAATTTGCCCCTCGAGCTCTCATAGCTGTGAAGGCTTCATGTCCAGGTGTATCAATAAAAGTAATTTTGTTTTCATTTACTGTGACCTGATAAGCACCTATATGCTGGGTAATACCGCCTGCCTCCCCAGAAACCACATCCGCTTTACGAACTTTATCGAGCAACGACGTCTTTCCGTGATCAACATGCCCCATAACCGTAACAATCGGTGCACGTAAAACAAGGCTCTCTGCTGTGTCAATAATTTCTTCCAGGATTTTTTCTTCTTCAGTGATTTCCCGTTCTACCTTAACCTCGAATAAGCTGCATATAATTTCAACTGTTTCATAATCAATCTCTTGATTAATCGTAACCATTGTACCAAGATCCATGAGCTTTTTAACAATTTCAGCCGAGTTCTTGTGCAATTTATCTGCCAAATCTCGAACCTGAATGCTATCACCAATCGCAATCATCTCTGGCGTCTGCAGTTCTACTTCTTCTTTGCGTTTTTTATGTTTCCCCTTCTTCTGGGGTCTGCTGTAATCTTTACGTGGTGGCATGGGTCTTTTGGCTGCCGGCCTATTATTTGCCGCGCCTCTGTTGTTATTATTTTGTCCCGGCTTATTTTGTCCCTCCAGTTTTTTAGGACCAGTCCGATTATCATTTACATTTCGAGGGCTCGCATTGGTCTGCGTAGTCTGTCCAGGAGTACGATTAGCTCCTGTTGGTCCGGCAGGTCGCTGGGATGGCTGTCCAGTATTGCGATTATTTCCTGTTTGTCCACTAGGTCGCTGGGATGGCTGTCCAGGATTGCGATTAGACCCTGTTTGACCAGCAGGTCTCTGGGATGACTGTCCAGGATTGCGATTAGCTCCTGTTTGACCAGCAGGTCTCTGGGATGACTGTCCAAGATTGCGATTTCTTGTTTGTCCAGCAGATCTCTGGGATGGCTGTCCAGGATTACGATTTGTTCCTGTTTGTCCATCTGATCTCTGGGATGGCTGTCCAGGATTACGATTTGTTCCTGTTTGTCCAGCAGGTCTCTGGGATGGCTGTCCAGGATTACGATTTGTTCCTGTTTGTCCATCTGGTCTCTGGGATGTCTGTCCAGGATTGCGATTTCCTGTTTGACCAGCAGGTCTCGGAGAGTTTGCATTTCTATCTATCGGTCTCTGATTGTTTTGTTGTTGACCAGAAGATTGGTTAGTCCTCTGTGCGGGTTGTTGCTGTTTATTCATACCTGTATTATTCATATTTATTTGTTGTTGCTCCTTAACTGTGTTCATTTCTTTATTATCAGGTTGGGTGTGATGTTGTTGATTTGTTTTTTGCGCTGGTTTTGCCATATTATTGACCGTAGCATGCTTTTGGGGATCAGATTGTGGTTTAGGGGGACGGGTAGCAGTCTGCCCGGATACATCCTGTGAACGAAGATTGGCATTATTGCTATGGGTTTTCCCCGAACTCCCCTTCGCTTCTGCAAGATGCTTTCTAACCCAGCTTGCCTGTGAGTCTTCCATCGTACTCATATGGTTTTTTACATCCAAACCGAGTCCCTGCAACTTATTTACCATCTCCTTACTTGAGATGTTCATTTCTTTAGCCAGTTCATGTACTCTTATTTTGACCATTCAACCACCCCCATACTTTTTTCTACTTCTCCCACTGCTTCCAATGCATCTACAATCGCCTTTGCCATACCCGCATCATTCACCGTAACAGCTACTCGATATGCCTTGCCTACACTTGTCCCTAACTCATATTTATCCCCCAACACAATCCAGGGAATCTTTTGTTTCTCGCTCGTACTGGCAATCATATCCCTTGAATTTTCTGATATATCCTTACTCATAATCAATAAATAAGCCCTTTTTCTTTGAAGACTTGTTTTAGCTGCCATGGTTCCTGCAGAAACCTTTCCAGCACGATGGGCTAATCCTATTAGATTATAAACCTTTTTCAAACTATCACACACCTTATTCCCTTTAAGCTACTGCTGTAATTGTGTTTTTATTTTTTCCAGCAATTCTATTGATATATCTTTTTCCAATGCCTTTTGAAGACGTTTCCCTTTAACCGCTAACTCAAGACATTCGGGGTGAGGACATAGATAAGCACCACGCCCTGCCTTTTTGCCAGAGGGATCGACTTCAATTTCTCCATCGGGTGTTCGCACAATACGAATTAATTCTCTTTTGTCTTTCATTTCTCTGCACCCAACGCACATACGCTGGGGAACTTTACGCGTCTTGGCCATATGCCTCCTGCTCCTCTTCATATTGGCTTTCACTCTTTATATCAACTTTCCACCCGGTTAGTTTTGCAGCCAGACGCGCATTCTGCCCTTCTTTTCCAATTGCCAAGGAAAGTTGATAATCAGGAACAACTACCCGAGCCACCTTTTCTTCCTCGTAAATAAATACCTTTAGTACTTTAGACGGACTCAACGCATTAGCAATAAATATTTCCGGGTCTTTGTTATATTTAATTATATCAATTTTTTCCCCAACCAGCTCGCTTACAATATTCTGTACCCTGATTCCTCGAGGTCCAACACAGGCACCTACTGAATCAATATTCTCATCCGTGGAATAAACCGAGATCTTAGAACGAGCACCAGCTTCTCGGGCAATTGATTTAATCTCGACAATTCCTTCGTAGATTTCCGGTACTTCAAGTTCAAAAAGCCTTCTTAAAAAGTAAGGATGAGCTCGTGAAATAAACACGCTGGGACCTTTGGAACTGTTTTTCACTTCATAAATGTAGCCTTTTAATCGTTGCCCTACTTCATATCTTTCACTACTAATCTGATCGGATGGTAACATAATTGCTTCTGTTCTACCCAGATTAACTGCAACAATTCTTGATTCTATTCGTTGCACCGTTCCAGTAACAACTTCTCCTTCCCGTTCAGCAAACTCTTCAAAAATCATGCTTCTTTCTGCTTCTCGCAGCTTCTGAACAACCACCTGTTTGGCTGTTTGAGCCGCAATTCTACCGAAATTAGAAGGCGTTACCTCTACATTGATAATTTGATCGAGCACACATCTCGGATTAATTTCTTCCGCATCTGCAAGAGAGATTTCCATGCACTTATCCTCAACCTGACCAACTACCTTCTTCTGTGCAAAAACGCGAACTTCCCCGTTCGTCTGTTCCATTTCAACTGAAACATTCTGCGAAGTACCAAAATTCTTTTTATAGGCCGTATTTAACGCCAACTTTATCGCTTCTATGAGCGCTTCCTTCGGTATTCCCCGTTCTTTTTCTAATTCATTCAATGCCTGTATGAACTCACTGGACATTGTTTTTCCCCCTCTTAAAAATCTGGATTCAGTCTGACAATTGAGATCATTGCTCTGGGAATTTGCACTGAATGATTTTCCATCTCAATTGTTAATAACTCGCTATCAACCGATAATAATTTACCAGTAAAATTTTTTTGTCCATCCATTGCCTGATAGCATTTAACCTTCACTTTTTCTCCACAAAACTTCTGGAATTCGCTCTCTTTTTTTAATACCCTATCAATTCCCGGAGAAGAAACTTCTAAATAATCATATTGAATCTCATCATGCTCATCAAAAACTTTGTTTATAATACGGGTAGCGTGTGTGCAAATATCTAAAGTGACTCCGCTTTCAGTATCAATGAAGATTCTTAGCATCAGTCCATTTTGCTCTCTACGATGTTGTACCTCTATCAATTCAATATCTTGTTGCTGTAATTCATCAGTAATCAACCCTTCAACCTGTACAGCTACGGATTCCTTGCTCACCTCTCTACCACCTCCGTATTCTTAATATATCTTCATATTACAATAGAAAGAGTGGGATGCCACCCACTCTTTCTAACAAATATTAGTAAGCTTCAGTAAGAGTATAACACAATACAAAATATTTATTCAAGTTTATGACCTGAACTCCGCGTCTGTGTTGATTATTTTATCCAAAAAGGCTCATCTGAGTACTCTCTGGTAATTCAGAAAAACAACCTTCTTTTCGAAGCATGTCCATAGCTGTCTTGTTTAACCTGCTTCTGTTCTGAAAGTCTTCAATGGATACGAATTCACCATCCTTCCGACATTCAACAATTCCCTGTGCAGCCGCTGCCCCAACATTAGGAAGAGCAGAAAAGGGTAAGATAAGTCCTTGTTCCATTACTTTAAAGTATTTTGCATCTGATTGGTATAGATTAACTGGCAAGAAGACAAAGCCTCTTGCATAGAGTTCTAACGCCAATTCAAGAACAATAAGCAATTTCTTTTCCTTTTGCGGTGCAGTTTGCCCCATACCCTCAATTTCTTTAATCCGATTAAGAATGGTTTGATATCCGCCCAAAATCGTCTCTGCATCAAAATCCTCGGCTCGAATACTAAAAAAAGCTGCATAAAATGCCAGTGGGTAATTCACCTTAAACCACGCAATTCGAAACGCCATCGTTACATAAGCAACTGCATGGGCCTTGGGGAACATATATTTTATCTTCTGGCAGGAATCAATATACCATTCAGGTACATCACAAGCTTGCATCATTTCCACTTCTTCGTTCTTTAAGCCTCTTCCTTTGCGAACGTTTTCCATTGATTTAAAGGCCTGTTTCTTCTCCATATTTTTTAGAATTAAATAGGTCATAATATCATCTCTGGTGCAAATCACTTCACTAAGATTGGCTGTTTTATTTTGAATGAGTGTCTGCGCATTATTCAGCCAAACATCTGTTCCATGTGATAATCCACTAATTCGCACCAATTCTGAAAAAGTGGTTGGTCTGGTTGCTTCCAGCATCTGTCTGACAAATTTCGTACCAAATTCAGGGATACCATACGTACCAACAGTTGAATAAATCTCATCTTCAGTAACCCCAAGGGGTTCAACACTGGAAAACAAACGCATCGTTTCCTTATCACTCAGGCTGATGTCCTGGGCATTCACTCCGGTCGCATCTTCCAATGCTTTGATGACTGTTGGATCGTCGTGTCCTAAGATATCCAGTTTGACCAGTTGGTCTCCAATTGAATGGTATTCAAAATGCGTGGTAATAATTCCAGAATCTTTATTATCCGCTGGATGCTGAATAGGCGTAAATTCCAAAATATTCCTATCATGAGGAACAACGATCATCCCCCCGGGATGTTGACCAGTTGTTCTTCGAACACCGGTAATCCCTGCTGCCAAACGTTTCATTTCCCCCCCACGCAGTTGAAGCTGTTTTCCTTCTGCATATTTCTTCACGAAACCATAGGCTGTTTTTTCAGCTACGGTCGATATCGTCCCTGCCTTAAAAACATTTTTAGTTCCAAATAATTCCTCTACATAATGATGCGCTCGTGCTTGATAGTCTCCTGAGAAATTGAGATCTATATCAGGTACTTTGTCACCATCAAAACCTAAGAACGTTTCAAACGGGATCTCAAATCCGTTCTTATAAAGCTCCGCTTCGCAATTTGGACATTTTTTATCTGGTAGGTCAACCCCTGCCCCCACTGATCCGTCCAGTATAAATTCGCTGAATTTACAATTTGGGCAAATATAATGGGGCGGCAATGCATTAACCTCCGTAATCCCCGTAAAATAAGCCACCATTGATGAGCCAACAGAACCTCTGGACCCTACCAGATAGCCATCTTCATTAGACTTTTTTACCAATTTATGGGCAATTAAGTACAAAACACTGAACCCGTGCTTTACGATTGAATCCAATTCCCTATTGGTTCGTTTCTCAACTACATCTGGAAGAGGAGAACCATAAATATCATGAGCTCTTTGCCAGGTTAATGCTATGACTTCCTCCTCAGCAGAATCAATCTTAGGTGGGTAGAAGCCATCCGGTACGGGTTGGATCTTTTCAATTTGATCGGAAACAGCTTGGGGACTATCAATGACCACCCACCTGGCATCCTGATCCCCAAGATAACTGAATTCTTTCAGCATTTCATCTGTGCTTTTGAAAAAGAGGGGAAGCGGTTCCTCAGCATCTGTATACCCCTGACCAGCTTGTATAATCCGTCGATAGCTTTCATGATGGGGGTCCAAAAAATGAACATCCCCAGTAGCCACAACAGGTTTTCCTATCTTCTTGCCTAATGCAACAATGCGTCGATTGATTTGGTTTAATTCATTTTCAGAACTTACGATCCCTTTTCGGATAAGAAACATATTGTTTCCGTTCGGCTGTATCTCAAGATAATCATAGAATCCTGCAATTTTTTCTAATTCTTCATCTGGAGAACCGTTTAAAATAGCTTGATAAAGCTCACCAGCCTCACATGCTGTTCCTAACAGTAATCCTTCCCGATTTGATTCTATGAGATTACGTGGCATCTTGGGACTTCGATAGAAATAGTCCAGATAAGAATGACTGATTAGATAGTACATATTCCTGAGTCCAACCGTATTTTGTGCCAATAATATAATATGATAGGGTTTTTCTTTTTTGTCTTCTTGGATCAAATACCCTTCAACACCGTAAATAATCTTTATATCATGCTTTTTAGCCGCATTATGAGCAATAGGGAATGCCTGCACCCCACCGTGATCAGTAATAGCAATGGCAGAATGTCCCCATTCTGCAGCGCGATCTATGAGATCGCTGATCTCCGTCAAAGCATCCATAGCACTCATTTTGGTATGTGCATGCAGCTCAATTCGCTTCCGTTCACTTTGATCAAGCCTTTTTTTCGGTTCTTCCTGACAGTATTGTTCAAGAAACAATGCCACTTCCTTTAAAAATGGGTCAAATCGCATACTGCCTTTTACTTTAACCCAGTCCCCAACGTTAATCGTATCCTCCTCGGCACTGTCCATGAACGCTTTTGCCACTACGGTATCTGTATAATCTGTTATATAATAGGAGATCACAAAACGACCTCCCCGGAGTTCATTTACTTCTTTGTACCACACCTTTCCTTCCGATGCGGCTTTTTCCATACCTTCCTGCAGTTCAATGATGGGAATAACAATATCATTGATTTTAGCCTCACGCAGCTTTCTACCGCGCCGATGACCTATTTTTCTTCCTGCATTCTGGCTGTAATTTTGTTCTTCTGCAAATTCAATCGTTTCAACTTTTTGCTCTGTTATAAAAACTTCCTTAGGCTGGGAAATCTTATACCCGCTGGATACCACACGAACTACAACCTGCCATTTATATTCACTCCAGAACCATTCTGCAAAATACGTGCATACCTGTGATTCCAAATACTGTTCGTATAGCTTTTTCTCCCCTGCAAGGATATCAATCCGTGCACCATTGATATGCATGTCATCATCTGATAAGCGAAATGAAATACCGGCCCTGGATGATAAAAATGAAGAAAGATCATCCCGCCGGTCATGAAGTATCTTTACTAGATTTTTCTCCGCATGCTGTATCTGGGGTAAAAGATCAACTTCCTCAAGGAATGGATCACACCGTCGAATGCGCTCAGCGGTTTCACTTATATCCGTGAAAGGAATTGGTCTAGGAACACTGATAACCATTCTCCACATCTTTCTCGCTCTGAGAACGTCAACCTGCTTTATGACTGCCCCTTCCCAGACAACAGCAATCTCCGACGGCACTTTTCCTTCAAGAAAGGTCTGAAAATTCACAGCCATTCTTCTACCCCGCTCCCCTGATATATTTTCGTACTAACCACTAATTAAGCCGATCAATATACTGCAGACCCTTTACTCTCGATAATTCCTCAACAACCTGACTAATGGAGACTTCTGATGGCAATTGGAGCAGTAACTCAATCTCTAATTGCTCTTCTCCTTCCAAGCGTGTTAGGTTAATATTCTTAATGGATATCGCCAAGTCCCCCAGGATATTGCCAATAATCCCCACCATACCAGGTTCATCATCGACAACCATGACAATTCCTTTATACAATCGCATACCGGTAAGATGCTGTTCAAAACGGACAAAATAGATCAATACAAACAAAATTAATACGGTGCTCGCAATCGCAGGAACATATAATCCTGCACCTACTGCAAGGCCAATACAGGCAACCACCCATAACCCTGCCGCTGTCGTTAATCCTCTGACAGTAGCACCCTCTTTTAGAATCGTACCTGCCCCCAGAAACCCAATGCCGCTGACAACTTGGGCCGCTATTCTTCCCGGGTCAGCATTAACTGTCCGATAGTATTGAAAATACATATCCAGCGATACAATCATCGCCAGCGCTGACCCAACACAAACCAGGGTATAGGTACGCAGACCAGCCGGGCGGTTTAAACTTTCTCTTTCCAGACCAATTAAACCACCCAGAATACAGGCCAGTGACAGTTTGAAAATAATCTCAAAGGTTGACATTGATATTCATCCTGACATCTATTTATTGAGCTGCAGAAACTCCATAACCGTCTTCACAACATCTTCCACGGCAATCAGTTCTGTCTCACTCTCATTTCTTTTCTTCATCTCCACCTTATTTTCCTTCAAGGATTTAGGACCAATATTAATTCGCAGTGGAATCCCTATCAAATCCGCATCCTTAAACTTCACACCGGCCCTTTCGTCGCGATCATCTAAAATAACCTCAACGCCTTTTGCAAGGAACTCCTGATATAATTCTTCCGCCACAGACATTTGCTCCTCTTTTGTCACGTTTACAGGAACAATAATAACCTGATAGGGTGCTATAGGAAGAGGCCAGATAATCCCATTCTCATCATAGTTTTGTTCTACAGCTGCAGCCATTGTTCTTGAAACCCCGATGCCATAACATCCCATTACCATGGGTTTATCTTCACCATTAGGATCCCTGAATACGGCCCCCATAGCATCCGAGTATTTGGTTCCCAGTTTGAAAATATGCCCTACTTCTACCCCTCTGATCTCTTTTAACATACCGCCACAGACTGGGCAAGTGTCACCTGCTACAGCATTTCGCAGATCGAGCACAGCCGTAGCTGTAAAGTCTCTTCCATGATTGACATTCGTATAATGATAATCATCTTCGTTGACACCACAGGTAAAGTTTAGCATCACGGTTACTTCCATGTCCATATAGATTTTAACCGGCAGGCCAATCGGACCCAGTGACCCAAAGCCAGCTCCACATTTTTCTCGCACCGTACCTTCATCCGCCATAAAGAGTTCTTCGGCTTCCAGCACATGTTGCAGTTTAAATTCATTTAATTCCCTGTCTCCCCGCAGAACCACCGCAATCAATTCTCCATCGGCCATGTACATCAAGGTTTTCACCTGCTCTGTTTTTGGTTTTCCCAAAAACTCAACCAGGTCCTGAATAGTACGTTGTCCAAGTGTATGTATCTTCTCTAACTCCAGCACAGGGACTTCTGCCTCGTTTTCCTCGGGAAGAACGCACCTTGCTTTTTCCACATTGGCAGCATAGGAACAGCTGTCACAGTACACGATCACCGATTCACCTGTTTCCGCCAGCACCATAAACTCATGGCTCTCGTTCCCGCCGATAGCACCACTGTCCGCCTCTACCACACGGAAATCAAGTCCCAAACGTCCGTAAATCGCCTGGTAAGCATTAAACATCTTCTTATAGGAGATATCCAGTCCTTCCTCATCAACATCAAAGGAATACAGATCTTTCATAATGAATTCTCTACTCCGCATCAGCCCAAATCGCGGTCTGATTTCGTCTCGATATTTGTTCTGAATTTGATACAGCATCAAAGGAAGATCACGATAGGATTGAACATCTCCATCTACCAAGTTGGTGATAATCTCCTCATGGGTAGGACCCAGCGCAAAATAGTGATCATGCCGATCTTTAACGCGAAACATTTCATCACCATATACAGACCAACGGCCGGATTCTTCCCACATTTCTTTCGGTTGAATAATAGGCATAAGAATCTCTTGTCCACCTGCCCGGTCCATCTCTTCTCGAACGATGTTTTCAATCTTTCTCAACACTTTTTTGGCCAGTGGTAAATAACTATATACACCCGCTGTTGTTTTTCTGATAAAACCAGCCCGCAGCAACAACTGATGACTGATGATCTCTGCTTCGCTGGGGACCTCTCTTAATGTTGGATAAAATAATTGCGATGCTCTCAACGCTAAAACCTCCTTACGATTTGCATATCTTCTCAATCTCATGCATTAATTCATCAACCATTTGATCCTGGGGAACCTTTTTTATAATCTCACCCTTACGAAAGAGCAATCCGAATCCTCTTCCGCCAGCGATTCCTACATCTGCATCCCTGGCCTCACCCGGTCCATTTACAACACATCCCATGACAGCAACTTTTAGAGGCTGCTTGATATGACGAATTTTTCGATCAATCTGTTCAGCCGTTTCAATCAGGTTAATCTCACATCGACCACAGGTCGGACACGATACTAATTCAACGCCATTTTGTCTTAGATTTAGATTCCTTAATATTTCATACCCGGCCCATACCTCTTCAACCGGATCAGCAGTCAGAGAAACCCGAATCGTATCACCAATCCCATCAGCCAGTAACATTCCCATTCCCATGGCTGACTTAATCAGCGCTCTGTCTTTCGTTCCTGCCTCTGTGACCCCTATATGAAGGGGATAGTCCACTTTCTCTGCAATCATCGTATAGGCCTCAACCGTCAGAGGCACCGAGGACGCTTTTATAGAAATTTTGATATCTGTAAAAGCCATGTCTTCCAATATTTTTACATGGTTCATAGCACTCTCTACCATAGCTTCTTTACAAATCCCGCCATACTTTTGCAAAAGGCCCTTCTCGAGAGAACCCCCATTGACGCCAATGCGAATGGGAATATTATAGTCTTTACATGCTTTAACCACTTCACGCACCTTGCTGGTATTGCCTATATTCCCCGGATTGATGCGCAGACCATCTACGCCGCCTTCTATACTTTTTAGGGCTAGTTTATAGTCAAAATGAATATCTGCCACCAGCGGAACCCTGCTGTTCTCTTTGATTCTTTTTATCGCTTCGGCTGCTTCATCATCAACCACTGCCAGTCTAACAATTTCACACCCGGCCTCTGTTAAACGATCAATCTGTTCCAATGTTGCCCGTATATCCCTTGTATCAGTGGTAGTCATAGACTGCACACTTATAGGGTTGTCCCCTCCAATGGCACAGGAACCAATATGAATAACTTTACTCTTTCGTCTCATAGTATCTACCCCCTTATCAGACGCAGGATATCATTGTAGGTTGCAAAAACAATTAATGCCATTAAAAATAAAAAGCCAAACCAGTGTATCATGCCCTCTTTTTCGGGATTTAGAGGCCTTCTGCGCACCAACTCAACAATGGCAAATACAATCCTTGAACCATCCAGAGCTGGAATAGGCAAAAGATTAAGTATACCCAGGTTAATACTTAAAAACGCTGTAAAGTTAAGCAGATAAACCAATCCACCTCTTGCAGCTTCACCAACCATTGATGCAATCCCTACTGGTCCTGCCAGGTCTGAAGAAGAAACTGCCCCTGAAAACATCATTCCCAGACCGCTCAACAATAACATTGTCATCTGATAGGTCTGAATAAATCCGTATTTAATTGAATTTAAGATATTCTGTTTTTCAAATTCAACCTTACTATATACCCCTATCATTGGTATACCAGATGTTTCATTTACGATCGGTTTAAGCGCCAGGTCCTTTTCTATCCCATCACGATTAATAGTAATCGTAATCTCTTCACCAGATGTTTGCTGGCGAATCATGGTGACGAATTCTTCCCAGGTCCCTACGTTTGTACTATCCACCGCCATAATACGATCACCTGATTGAAGACCAGCTAACTCGGCCGGTTTACCCGGTAACACTTCTCCAATCACTGCTTCGTCAATCGGTTGTGCCACCCCAATAACAGCAAAACTGTAAATAAAGATGAAGATCGCCGCAACAAAATTCATAAATGGTCCGGCGAACGCCACCCTAATCTTTTCTAATGGTGTTCGCGCACTAAAACCATTCGGATCTTCCATATCCCCAGGTTCTTCTCCCGCCATCCGGACATAGCCACCCAATGGAATTAATCGCAAAGAATACTCTACACCATTGTATTTAGTCGAATACAGCTTATATCCAAAACCAAGACTAAATTCGTAAACAGGAATACCTATTCTTCTTGCCACTCTAAAATGGCCCCATTCATGCACCAGAATAAGCACGGCAATGACAAGAAGGGTTAATAGAACTGTCATAAGTTGTTCTCCTTTCTCACAAGTTCATCGCAGGCATTCCTGGCCCACAGATCAGCATCAAAAATTTCTTCCAGACAGGGTTGATGAACCTGCTCATGCCTGTTCATCACTTCTTCTGTTATTCTCGGTATATCAACAAACGAAATTCGTCGCTCCAAAAAGCGATGAACCGCAATTTCATTAGCAGCATTCATTACAGCCGGCATCGTACCTCCCATTTTTCCTGCCTCTATTGCAATCCGAAAAGCTGGGAAACGTTCAGGATCTGGTTTTTCAAAATGGATCGCTCCTAATTTATAAAAATCGAGTGTTTTGGCCGGTGAATGCAGACGTTCAGGATAGGTCAAAGCATATTGTATCGGAATTCTCATATCAGGACTCCCCAGATGTCCGATAAAAGATCCATCAACAAATTCAACCATGGAGTGAATAACACTTTCACATTGAATAACAACCTTAATCTGTTCATAATCATGGTTGAAAAGATGATGAGCCTCAATGACTTCCAGTCCCTTATTCATCATGGTAGCCGAGTCAATGGTAATCTTTTGTCCCATCGCCCAATTAGGATGTTTCAGTGCCATCTCCAACGATACCTTTTGCATTTCTTCCGTTGAATAATCGCGAAAAGGTCCACCCGAGGCCGTTAACCAGATATTATTAAGGTGTTTACCACCCTCCATGCATTGAAACACTGCAGAGTGCTCGCTATCCACTGGGATGATACAGCTGTCACTTTCTTCCAAAGCTTGCATCACAATATCCCCTGCAGCTACCAGGGTTTCTTTGTTCGCAAGTGCAACCCTCTTACCCGCGCGAATCGCTGCGAGCGTTGGTTTTATTCCAACTGCACCACTCACCGCGATAAGAATCACGTCAGCCTCTTCCATTGATGCGAGTTGACACATTCCCTCAACGTCGGCACAACACATTATATTTTTGCCAACCGCTTCTCTGCATTGATGATATTGATTTTCTCCAATACATACAGCTTTAGGCTCATACTTCTGAACCTGTGATAATAATTTTGTCAGGTTATTCCCAGCCGCTAATCCTACCACCTTAAATCGATCAGGGTGTTGCTCGACAACCTGCAGTGCTTGTTCTCCAATGGATCCAGTGGATCCTAATATAACCAGATTGCTGCTTTGATTAGTCACATTTTTTCCTCCAATCAAATCGATCAAAAATTCCGGCCCGATAACCTGCTATAAAGATAACAACAATGACCGGTCCTAATATCATTCCAATCAATCCCCCCAGTTGTAAACCAACATAAAGTGAAATCAAAGTGCCCAAGGGATGCAGTCCAATGTTATCACCAACAATTTTAGGTTCTAAAAATTGACGTACAACAGAAATAAGAAGATAAACGATAATAAGGCTCACACCCATGGCTGTTTCACCTGAAATAAACTCCCAGATAATCCAGGGTATAAAAATCGTTCCCGGTCCAAGAACAGGCAAAATGTCAGCCATCCCCACCAGTATCCCAATGGTTAAAATATATTTAACCCCCAGAATCTTTAAAGAGACTAGCGTTATGATTGTCGTAATTGAAATTAAAATAAAATAAGCCTTTAAGAAACCTGTTAATGCCTTCAGCAGTTCCTCAATGACGCCTTTTCCTTTTATCCTTACCTGAGCAGGGAAAATATCAGAAATATATCGACTAAGCACAGCCCGATCTTTCATAATAAAAAAGGACGCAATCGTTACGATAATTAGAAAAACCAACAAACCAGGTAAAATTGTAAAAATCTGTACTAATCCATTAATCAAATTATTCATCAGATCCTGCGCAACTAATAACGCTTTTTTTAGTGCTTCCTGTATCGTGCCTTCAACCTGCGGAGGAATATCCAACCGGAGGAAAAACAACTGTATATCACTCATTGACCCCATCACCTGATCAATCAACTGATCAGAGTGCGATAACACTAATCGATAAAGTGCAGAAACCTCTCGAATAATGACCGACACCAGTAAAGAAACAAGATAAATAAACCCACCAATAACGAGAAGAAGACTCGTTATTACGGCCCAATTCCGCTTCATTTTTAAATTACTTTCAAAAAAGCCCACGACTGGTTCCACTATAAGTGCAAGGATAAGTGCAATGGCAAACGGTAAGATTAATATCGGCAAACGAAGCAAAAAGTTTCCCATAATAGGAAATACATAAACAAATAATAAATATATTGATAATAACGCCAACACTAAAATGGTTATTTTGACAAGGCGTTTCAAACTTTGCTGAAGTTCAGGGTCCAAACTCTTCACCTCTAACTTTAGAAATTTCTAGTCGTATACAATTCCTACAGATCCTGTTTTCCGAGCTGTAACGATCGTTAGATTAACATAAACCGAATAAAGGAATAAAGTACCGGAACAACCAGAATAAAACTGTCAAAACGATCCAGAACTCCGCCATGTCCCGGAATAATATGGCCAGCGTCTTTTACTCCACAAAAACGCTTAATGGCAGAAATAAATAAATCACCGAATTGAGCAACTGCACTAACTAAAAATGCAAGTATTAAAACATATGCAAGATTGCTCGTTCCCATTTCATAAAAATAACTGAAAACCAGAGCCGTAATAATTGTAAGAATAATGCCACCCATAGAGCCCTCCCAGGTTTTATTGGGACTGAGTTGAGCCGTCATTTTTCGTTTTCCCCATAGTTTACCAAATAAGTATCCCCCGACATCTGTACTCCACGTAAGTAAAAAACATAAAAGAATGTAGCTAAATGATTTTTCAAAATCAGCCATTAGTATCGCAAATCCTAAAAGATAACCAATATACACTGTACCCATTAAACTAAATGCAAAATCCGCAATATTGATCCTGGGATACTGAATAACTAAAAACACAATCATCAAAATAAAAGCAAGCAATAGATACAAAGAAACACTTCCTAGTTGCTGCCGAAAAAGAAGTATAAGTAAAAGCAGATACGATGGTATCTCTATAGGATGGATATCATGATTCTTTAGCATCTTTAAATATTCATTTAACCCAACAACCCCCATTATACCAAATAAAATATTCCAGTAGGGTTGTCCGAGATAGAGAACTCCCAGCAGTAAGGGAATGCCTATGACTGCTGTAACAATTCTTGTCTTTAACATAAACAATCCACCTATTCCTGGCTTAAACCGCCAAATCTTCTGTCTCTTTGCTGATATTCAAGCAGGCTTTGCCCCAGAATTTCTTTATCAAAATCCGGCCAGAGTGTATCCAATACAACCAGTTCGGTATAGGCAATCTGCCACAGCAAAAAATTACTTAACCGCATTTCGCCAGCCGTACGTATTAGCAAATCAGGATCTTTCATTTCTCCGGTATACAAATGCTGTGACACCATGTTTTCATCAATCTCTTCAGGCTTTAGCTTTCCGTTTTGAACACCTGTTGCAATGGTTTGAATCGCCTCTACAATTTCCTTGCGAGATCCATAATTCAATGCAATATTAAAAACCATACCATGGTTATCCTTTGTCAGTTTAACGGCTTCTTCAATTTCCGCCTGACATTCCTTTGGAACCGCCAAATAGTCACCCAGGATCTGTATTCGAATGTTATTCTGATGCAGGTCATTTAATTCTTTATGTAAAAATTCCACTAGTAGTTTCATTAAATAATCGACTTCTTCAATGGGCCTTTTCCAGTTTTCTGTGGAAAAAGCATACACTGTCAACATGCTGATATTTAGATCAACACAGGTTTCAACCGTTTTTCTTAGTGCAGTCATCCCTGCTCTATGTCCCAGCGTTCTCGGCATCAACCTTCTCTTAGCCCACCGACCATTTCCATCCATAATAATGGCTATATGTTGAGGCATCTTTGCGGGATCCAACTTTTGTAAAAATACGTTCTGCGTCTTTGCCACAATTCACCTTCTCTCGCAATTCGTAAAAATACTCTTTATTAGTATAACAAAAACCCCCATAGGGGGGGTTTGTTATTATTATAACCACACTATGATCCAAAATCCACTCATAATAAGCAGACGGATTATTTAGACCGTCATGATATCCTTTTCCTTGGCCAGTAAAACAGTATCTATTTCTTTGATACGCTTATCCGTAAGTTTTTGAATATCATCAAGGCCTTTTTTGCTTTCATCCTCCGAGATCAATTTTTCCTTTTCCCCGGATTTGATCATATCATTGGCTTCTCTTCTGATATTTCGAATGCCTACTTTACCCTCTTCAGCTTTTTTCTTGACAACCTTAACCATATCTTTTCTGGTTTCTTCAGTTAACGCAGGAATAGCTATACGGATAACATTCCCATCGTTACTAGGATTAACACCAAGATCTGATTTCATAATACTTTTTTCAATCTCGGCGATACATGTTTTATCCCATGGCTGAATAACAAGAAGCCTTGCCTCTGGAGCATTGATATTGGCTAATTGATTTATTGGTGTTGGTTCTCCATAGTAATTAACCATTATTTTCTCAACCATCGCAGGGTTGGCTCGCCCTGCTCTAAGCGTGGCAAAATCGCCTGTCAGGTGTTCAATTGTTTTCTTCATCCTGCTCTCGGCATCACTCATAATATCATTAACCATGATCTTACCTCCCTACATAGGTACCTATATTCTCTCCCATTACCACTTTTAGAATATTCCCCTCATCGGTCAAATTAAATACAATAATCGGTATATTATTGTCCATACATAACGATGCAGCAGTCGAATCCATAACTGCAAGCCCCTTATTAAGCACATCAATATAGTCTAATTTTGCAAATTTTGTCGCTGTAGGATTGGTTACCGGATCTGCATCATACACACCATCAACTTTTTTAGCCATTAAGATCACTTCTGCTTCAATTTCCGCGGAACGCAGAGCAGCCGTGGTATCTGTTGAAAAATATGGATTACCCGTTCCAGCTGCAAAAATCACAACACGTCCCTTTTCCAGATGACGAATTGCCCTGCGCCGTATATAAGGTTCAGCTACTTCTTTCATTTCAATCGCTGACATCACTCGGGTTCCCATACCTTCATTTTCCAGTGCATCCTGAAGAGCCAGTGCATTCATTACGGTAGCAAGCATCCCCATGTAGTCAGCCGTCGCCCGATCCATTCCTTTTGCACTTCCGGATACGCCTCTCCAGATATTTCCTCCCCCAACAACAATAGCTACTTCTACGCCCTTATTGACCACTTCAACTACTTGACAGGAAATAGAACTTAGCATCGAATGTTCGATTCCGTACCCTCTATCACCAGCCAAGGCTTCTCCACTCAATTTTAGCACGATTCTTTTATAATTGGGATTCTCCACGAACATACCCCCTGAAGTTTTTTTGTCTATCGGTCGCTTTACGCGTTGATTTGAGACATAACTTCCTGGGCAAAATCAACCTGTTCTTTTTCGATTCCTTCACCCACTTCATAACGAGCAAATCTGCGAATAGATATATTTTCTCCGATTTTTGCAATTGACTCATGAATCAATTCCTGAACAGATTTGTCCGGATCTTTAATATAGGCTTGTTCTAACAAACAATGTTCTTTATAGAACTTTTCAATCCGTCCTATAATCATCTTTTCAACAACCTTTTCAGGTTTTCCCTCTTCCAGAGCCTGTGCTTTCAGAACATCCCGTTCTCTTTGTACTACATCTTCCGGAACATTTTCTCTGGCAACGTATTCAGGATTGGTTGCGGCAATCTGCATGGCAATGTCATAAGCCAGTCCCTTGAACTGATCTGTTTTGCCGACAAAGTCAGTTTCGCAATTCACTTCAACCAGCACACCAATTCTTCCTCCACCATGAATATAAGAAATAACAACACCTTCGCTAGCTACCCTGCTGGCCTTTTTGGCAGCCTTGGCAAGCCCTTTGGTACGAAGTTCATCAATTGCTTTTTCTATATCTCCATCAGTAGCTGACAGAGCCTTCTTGCAATCCATCATTCCTACTCCGGTTCTCTCACGTAATTCTTTTACAAGAGCAGCTGTAATTTCCACTGAAAGACCTCCTCATTATCTTGTTTATGTAGTTTTACTGTTTCAAAAAAGGGGTGTACAGGAAAACCCGTTCACCCCTTTAAAACATTCTTATGCGGTAACCTGTTCTCCCTGTTTGCTCTCTAATACTGCATCAGCAATTTTAGCTGAAATCAGTTTAACAGCTCTTATAGCATCATCATTTCCCGGAATAACATAATCGATTTCATCCGGATCACAGTTAGTATCAACGATAGCTACCACTGGTATATTCAGCTTTCTAGCTTCTGCAACAGCGATCTTTTCTTTCCTGGGATCAACAACGAATACAGCTCCTGGAAGCCTATTCATATTCTTGATACCGCCCAAAAATCTTTCCAATCTTTCGGCTTCATTTCTAAGTCTAGC
This sequence comes from Bacillota bacterium, assembly GCA_034659475.1. Lineage (GTDB taxonomy): Bacteria > Bacillota > Syntrophomonadia > Syntrophomonadales > Syntrophomonadaceae > JAYEHK01. The sequence continues at coordinate 53,436 of JAYEHK010000024.1, forward strand.
TGCTTCCTTCTTGGTTAGCACCTCAAATGAACCCTCTGCTTCCATTTTCTCGAGTTCTTTCAGACGATTGACTCGTCCCTTGATGGTTTTGTAATTCGTGAGCATTCCACCCAGCCAACGCTGGTTAACAAAGTGCATGCTACACCTTTCGGCTTCTTCTTTAATCGTTTGCTGGGCTTGTTTTTTAGTCCCTACAAACAATACATCTTTTCCATCTGCGACAACCTCTTTGACAAAGTTATAAGCCTCATCAAATTTCTTTACCGTCTGTTGCAGATCGATAATATAGATACCGTTCCTCTCCATGTAAATATAGGTATCCATCTTAGGGTTCCATCTTCTTGTCTGGTGTCCAAAATGCACGCCTGCTTCAAGCAGCTGTTTCATAGTAATTACGGGCACAGACAGCACCTCCTCTCAGTTTTATTCCTCCGCGCTTTCATCCTGTCGGGGAACTAATAGCACTATCCCAACCAGTCCAGTCACGTGTGTAATCACCATCAGTTAATATATCACATTAAAATGATCTTATGCAAGCAATGTCCTATGTTTTTCAGACAATTTTCTCTCCTGCAGTTAGATTAACCCAATGTGGTCCTTTTCATAAAAGCCCATCCGTTATAACTCAATGTATAGTATACCCACTTTTTACAAATCTCTTTCACAAAAACAAATTAACCTGCCATGCCCGCGAGCCACAACAAACGATTAAAATCGGTGAGGGGTTAGGGGTTAGGAGTCAGGCGCTATGCGCCAGGCATTGCCCTTACTCCTCACCCCTGACCCCTTACAAAAAAAGGTCCGCATCCTTAATAGTGACCGCAGGGAACATCAGCATCCTATATTACGACCAAAGGGAGTATCCGTTGCACTCTTGAGTGTGGTACCCGTAAGGGTGCATCTATTAAAATTCTATTTTCTTACTAACCCACTTCAACGTTCCAACTAATAATTCCGCTTATTCTCAACCTATTTTCGTACTAATCATCTCATTTTCACCATAAAAAAAGCCCGGCTATTTTTCCCGAACTCATCATTACTTTGCTAACTTTTTTTTATCTGCTAGATTAAGAATAAGATTGATCTCCCCCTGTCCCCTTTCCAATATTTGCGCAATTTCTCGTATAGAATAGCCCTCTTCATATAGTACTCGAACGGCCATATAAGGATGAGATGCTTTAATTTCATCCAACCTAATCGACTGCTTGGCAGACATATTTTCGGTTTGATTATCGTCGATTTCTCCCTGAAACGATCTTGAACTTTCCACACAAGAATACGTAGATACATCCTTTGTATGCGCAGTACTCTGTTCTCCAGAAAAGATTCTTTGTTTAATCTGTTTAATCTGGTTTTGGTCCAAGTTGTTCATATGATTGGATGCAGGAATCCCAAGGTCACGTACTAGAAAAAGTAGTTCTTTCGTAGGAATGTCCATACTCCTGGCTAGTTCATATATCCGCATTTTATCATTTTCATTAATGTGCACTGTTTTTTTTGTTCGAGCACACCTAGGCAGACTTGTTTCATTTCTATTGTGTTGGTCATGTTTTTCATCCACCTGTACGCAGATCTCATTAACTATATTCTCTGAAATCTGTACCGTCTGTCCCATTAATTCTTCTAAATCATCTTTAACAACGGCAGCCTCCGATATAGTTTCATTAAATGACTTAAGATAAGAATTCATAAAACTCTTATATCGCGTCATGCTGTAAATTGAGATTGCAATTAGAATGGCTACTATACTAACCAAAAGTGTTGATATCATCTTTTCTCCTCAACTCTTTATATCATAAAATCTATTTTATGACTTGATCCGGACTCATTTTGCGTACCATCCTTTTCTTTTTCAGGTTTTTGTTTGTTTTTATTCTTTTTTCGCGATTCTTTTTCTTTTTCCTCTTTTTCATGCACAATTTTTGATTCATTTTTAAGAGGCGCACTTACACTCTTTGAATTGCGAATTGTTTGTTGATTAATTTGCGAAGCAAGGTCCTGTTGACGATTCATTTGTTCCTGTTGTTGGCTATGCTGAATACGTGTTACTTCGTTAACCTTTTGCACCAGAACCTGCATATCCATAGACCTAATCGTCATTTTCTCCCCCCTCATTAACGCAGGGACGACAAGCGGATCTCCCCTTCATCCAGAATAAACTGGGTAAATTTAATCGCATCATTTACGATATACATACAAGAACCAATCGTAACACTAACCCCTGGATAGGCTATTCCATGTGCCTTGACTTTTCCACTTTGCGCCCTGTTAATTTCCTCTTCAAGAAAGACTATTTTTTCTTCCATTGCACCAAGCTGTTTCTTTATTTCTTTATATTCATCAAGCATTTTGATTAGTGCCATTTTCTTTGCATCAGATAAATCCTGGGGATTCATACCGATCCGCTGGTAGATCTGTAAACTATAATTCAGATTTTCCATCACCCGTAACTTCTGTGTTCTCTCTTTAAACAACGCCTGGTATTCTTCTCTATGGTAAGGATTAACCCCAACCTCAATAACAGTCTGGGTTGCTAGCTGAGAGCCTAACACTTTCGCTTCAACGGTATCCGATGCCTGAATTATCCCGCCGACAATCGTCGCTTTCTTTTCTTTAACGACAACACTTCCCCCGGCTCGCACATAGGATTGCATAATCGCTTCACCAATAATAATGTCTTTGCCAGCTTCTAACCTTGAGTTTTCTACAAAACGAGCTATAATATTTTCTTTCGCCTTAACAAAACCTTTACTTCCTGTTTTAATTCCACCTTTTACAACCACATTTCCATCAGTTGTGAGCATTGCACCTTCTACAAATCCCCGAATTTCAATATTACCTTCTGATTTCACAGAAAATCCACTGGTTACGTTTCCCATAATAACAATATCACCGACAAAATCAAGATCTCCTGAAGATAAATCAACATCACCATTTAACGTAAATACAGGATCTACAAAGATTTTACCTTCAATCACACCTGCATGACCATCAATTGCTGCATAAAGAAGCGTATTTTCCTCATCGCATACCGTGTTTTTCCCCCGTGGAAGCACAACGTTTTTTCCTGTCCGCGGCAACAATTCCTGGCCTGTTATATCAATTCCCTTTTCACCAACGACTGGCGGAACTCTTTTGACCAACGGTTCGCCTCTTCTAACATTGCAAGTTATGCCCAAATCATGGTAATTAACATTTCCCTTCTCATCTTCTACCGGAACATACTTCTTTTGAAAACGAATAACATATTCCAAGAATCCATCTTTTCCATCTATTACTGCTTTTCCTTCTGCTACTACAAATTGTTTACCCCAATTACTTTCTTTGAGCGCGTTTTCAATCTGCTCGGGTATAATGCCGCAGATAATCCCTTTATCACCAAGGGCCTTTTTCACATCTTCTGCTGTGCACGGAAGACCTGTATTGACGGGTGGCAGAACCTCCAAGTACGCCTTAAGTTTGTCTGGTTGAATCCGTACCTGTGGGAATCCATTTTCACTTTCCGTAATGTCCACCCCTTTTTTTATAATATTATATGCTTCTTTTTACTTAAACTCCCTCTAAGTCGCAAAATAGCCTTCGTATGAAGTTGTGAAATCCGGGATTCCGATAACTCTAATACAGCACCAATTTCTTTTAATGTGAGACCTTCATAATAATATAAATAGATTATTTTTTTTTCCTTTTCCGGTATGCGACTTATTGATTGAGCAAGAAGTTCTTTTATCTCAGCCAACTCAACCTGATCAAGTGCATCAGGTGATTCGTTGTCACCAAGCATATCAATAATCCGTTTTTTCTTCTCAAAGGTATCATCCACGCCCAAATAATCATCTAACGACATAATTGTCGTACATGCAAGGTTCTTTACAATTCCTTGCAATTCTTTTTCCGATATTCCCATTTCCAACGCAACTTCTTCATCAGTTGCTGCCCGTTGCAAATTTGTTTCCAGACGTGAATAGGCTTTTTCTAATTCCTTCCCCTTCTGGCGAACAGATACTGGCACCCAATCCATTGATCGAAGTCCATCAATCATTGCTCCTCTAATTCTGGTTACTGCATAGGTTTCAAATTTAATGTTTCGTTTATAATCAAATTTTTCAATTGCATCCATTAGCCCTTCTATTCCATACGAAATCAACTCATCTATCTCAACCACTGAAGACAGATTAATTGCAAGGCGACCTGCTACATACTTTACAATAGGCGCATAATGTAGGATTAACTGATCCCTGGCATCTATATTTTCTTTTTCTTTATATTGTTCCCAGAGATGGTTTAAATCTACATTCATCTATATTAAATGCTCCCCATATCCAATCGTCCTCACTAACAAATCTCCTGTTTGAAGATCAAAGGTTATAGTCCTTCCATAATTACCGCCAATATCTTTAGCCAACAGTTTTATTCGATGCTTCTCAAGATTTTCCTGAACAGCAATAGAATTTCGTTCACCTATTTTCAATATATCACTTTCACCAGAGAATTTAAACATCTGTGCTCCTCCAGCAATTTTAGCTACCAAGGATGCATGATTAGTTGTTCCTTGTTTACTTAATTCTTCCAGAACAAGCTCAATGGCGCTGTCGGCAAATTTTGCTCTATTTTGTGCATTTTTCGCCTGAAGGCTGGAGGGAAGCATAATATGAGCAAGACTTCCTATTTTTTTTGATTTATCTATAATGCAGATGCCGATACATGATCCCAAGCCTGCCGTCGTAAGTTTATCCGGAGCATTGCTATACTTCATGTCAGCCATCCCCACCTGTATGATTTTTGCCATCAAAAATTCACCCCAAGCGCTGATAGAATTGAATCAAGAGATCCTGGTTCTGGAAGCAAGAAGAAATTACCCATAATGCCATTTTCATCTTTAAGAAATTGTGTTTCAAGCAACAGAACATGATCTCCAATTTGACCAAATTGTGCCAGAACAGCATCCATCAACGCCCCCACCATATCTATACCAATGCCCGGTACAGAAGGATAAAATTGTAGTTGGGTAAACATTGAAAGCGCATTCAAGTAAGTAGCAGCTATGATATTCCCCACTTCCATCATAGCCGAGATATCCATTTCTCCAAATTCCATGTCTTGTTTTTCATCCGGATTACGCCCCATTAACATATCAACCAGAATCCATGCCTTTTCCACGGGCATAAGGAATAATATGTTACACGGTGCAGACCCAGTTACTCCTAAAAAAATCCCAACCATAGGTAGATCGGCACCACCCAGATATTCAAATACATCATCAAAAGGAAGAATAGAAACCCTCGGAATATTGAGATCAATTTTAGTATTGACCATCTGAGCAAGGGCAGTTGCTGCATTGCCAGCACCAATATTTCCAATTTCCTTTAATGCATCAATTTGAAGGCTTGATAATTCCTTGAAATCATTAAACATTACACCACTCCTGATTTATATACCTTGAAGCCCCATAAGCTTCTGCAGGTCCAATAAGATTAACAGTCGATCATCTACTTTCGCGACTCCACTAATCATTTCTGCATCAATCGAAATCAATACATTTCCAGTATTTTCAATATTCTCGGTTTTTACGTGGAGAACCTCTGAAACACGATCTACAATAATGCCAGTCTTGACATCATCAACTTGAAAAACAATGATACGTTTATCTTCATCATCACCACTTGATACTATATTGAATTTTTTATGTAGATTAATAACGGGAATTATATTACCACGCAGATTCACAACACCATCAATGTTTTTATTCGCTCTGGGGACCCTTGTAATGTTTAAAAGTCGATTGATTTCCTGCACACTCAAAATATTGATAGCATATTCTTCAGTTCCTAATTGGAAAGCGACAACCTGTATTACTTCCTCTTTAGTCACTTTTGGTTCTTCTAGCATTTTGGATTCCATTAAAATCACCTCCAATTAAAATAATGTCGTGATGTCAAGGATAAGGCGCACATTTCCATCGCCTGCAACGATAGCACCAGCAATGCCAGGAATGCCACCCAGAATTCGGCCCAGGGATTTAATTACAATTTCCTGTTGACCAATAAGTGTATCTACCATCAAACCAATCTGCTGCTCTGCCTTCCGTACAATAACAACATACATTTCATCATCATCTCGTTGTTCTCCTGTAGCTTCCAGCAATTCATCCAAACGGAAAAGAGGAAGTACATTACCTCTCAACATGATTACTTCCTGATTCTGAACCATTTTGATATCTTTCCTGCTAATCATGGTTGTTTCGTCTACCGAACTCAATGGAATTGCATAGATTTCATCTTTAACTGCTACCATTAAGGCTTGAATAATCGCAAGCGTCAAAGGAAGTTTGATTCGAAAACGCGTTCCCTCTCCGGCTTTTGTGTCAACAAAGATTTCACCACTAATCGCTTCAATTTTACTTTTAACAACATCAAGCCCTACACCTCGTCCAGAAACATCAGTAACTCTTTCAGCAGTGCTAAATCCCGATGTAAACAGGAGTTGTATTGCTTCCTCAGACGAAAACTGTTCAACTTCACGTTCTGTAATCATGCCTTTGCTTAATGCCTTTTTCGCTATCTTTTCCAGATTTATACCTGCACCATCATCTTCAACTTCAATATACACATTGTTACCCTCATGACGAGCACGTAACATTAAATTTCCCACAGAGGCTTTACCTTTTGCAACACGTTCCTGAGACGACTCCAATCCATGATCAATCGAGTTTCTGAGTAAATGCACCAACGGATCACCAATTTCGTCAATGACCGTACGATCTAATTCAGTTTCTTTACCTTCCATCTGGAAATTGACTTCTTTATTTAATTCCTTAGCCAGATCACGAACCATTCTTGGGAAACGATTAAATACCTGTTCAATAGGAACCATACGGACTTTCATAACCACTGA
>JAYEHK010000025.1:0-6109 GCA_034659475.1 Bacillota bacterium
ATGCTTTTTTCTTCTTTTAAAATGTCTAGTACGATTTGGGCCTTAAATTCAGCGCTATACTTTTTTCGCATTGTTTTTATTGCTTAGCTCCTCGCATTTTTTTGTCTTAATTCCTGGGTCCATTATACGCTAAGGGAAGATCTTTAGCAGAAGCAGTTACTTTCCTTTCTTCAAAAGTTAAAAGCGAAGGATTTTGGAAATTCATTTTGCAGCATATAGACATTGGCAATAAAGAGCACACAAAAGGAAAACATTATGATTTTATTGATTTTGTGGTGCATTTAAAAAATACGTTTATACCAATATTGGGGAAAGGAACACCTGAAAAAATTGCGTGCCAAGAAGTTGCTAAGTTGCTAAAACCTTTTGAAGAAGCTGATAAAGCAAAGGCAGGTGAATAGGATGGCAGAGCTTAACTTGAAACAAATTATAAATAAGCTGAACGCTGAGTTCGCTGGTAATACTCGCAAACTAGTCTTCTGGTATGATGACAAAGCTGAGTTTACCGAGGATATTGATACGTTGGAGCTGACGAATGCCAAGGTATATCATTTGGAACCGGATAATCAATTCTACACCAAATATTTTCTGGAACGGCAGGATCAAACGACCAATTATCTAATCTATGCCCCTTTCCCGAAACCGTCTGTACGGGACAATCATTTGGAGGATACGCTGCTTTATTCCAAACGGTTCTTTGCGGATCGTGCATCTCTGCTCACGGTTGATCTTGGAATTGATGCAACGTACAAACCGATCATTCAAAAATATATCAAGTTTTTTCGGGCAAAAGATAGAACGCAACGGTTCTACGATTTGGAGATTGAAAATTTCAACAGGGATTACATTGAAATCGCCCTGATGAGCGCACTATGTAAAACGAGGACGGCTTCATTTGAGGAAGTTGTTCGAGTCATTCTAACAGATAGTGAACTGGAAGATAACAAATTCCTGGCGGAGTTTGATAAATACGATTTGCTTCCTGCTTTTTGGCGCCTCTGTGAGCAACAATTCGGTTATAACGATGTGAAGCCTACCCTTGAAAAGCTGGTGATGGCTTTATTTATAACCTATACAGAGCGGTCGATACGCGGGGAAGTGCCGCAAGCGTGGAAAAGTTTTGTATCCTATAAGTCCGGCAGTATCATTGCTTTTCTGAATAACCTGATGAATAGTGTGCTTTACAGCGAACGATTTAATGAACTTTCTTCTTATGTCTCAATGAGACTCAATGTCTCTGCCGTATTGGAAACTTATTCACCGGAAGCTTTGTTGAATTGTGATAATTTTGTAGTAGCAGACAGCTTCATTATTGATTGGGTTATAGAACGCCTGCTGGCCGAGGATACCGGGGCGAAGTTAGACGGAATGAACATCCCTGAAGTGTGTGTGAAGCGATATAATATGCACTTTGGCAAGGAATATCAGGAGCAGTATCATATGCTGGTAAATGCCTATTATCTGATTCAAGCTGCCAACTACAGCTCCCCGGATGATTTCAAGGGAATGGTAGATCAGTATCGCTCTTCTGATTGCCTGATTGATACTCGGTACAGGTATTTCTATTACTGGTTTGATCAGCTGACGGATAATGTTGCCTTTGAGAAACTGCGTGATCTGGTGGAAAACATCTATACCAATGAATACCTATCCAAGTTAATTCCAAGGTGGAATAATGGTTTTATCAACGAAGAAGCAATGAATGTGCTGCCTTTACAGCGACATTTCTATTCCAGGTATATCAGTGGCTGCAAGGATCGAGTGGTTGTCATTATTTCCGATGCCATGCGTTATGAGACGGGCCGTTCTTTATGGGCAAAATTACAGGATAATGAGAAATGTTCAGCCAAGTTGGAAGCGATGCTCGGTGTACTGCCGTCCTATACACGACTTGGTATGGCTGCACTGTTACCACATAAATCTATAAAATTAACCGACGATTTTGGTGTGCTGGTGGATGGAGCAATTTGCGATGATCTGAAACAGAGGGAATCAATACTTCAAAGCTATTCTTCTAACAGCCGCTGTGTGCAGTTTGATGATATCAAGGCTATGAAGCGAGAACCAATTCGGAAGTTGTTTAATGGAATAGATGTCATATACATCTACCATAACCAGATTGATGCCCGAGGAGATAAGGCCAATACAGAGAATGAGGTGTTCACTGCCTGTGAAGAAGCCGTAAATGAAATCTATAATCTTATTAAAAAATTGACCGAAGATGTCAGTGCTACCCATTACATAGTGACGTCCGATCATGGCTTTATCTATAAGAGGGATAGGATTCAGGAGAGTGACAAGATTACGAATATTGCTGAAAAAGAGGCCTTTGTTAATCGCCGTTTTATTGTGTCGAAAAAGGCTGTGCAGGAAGATGGGGTCTGTTCTATACCGATGGGCAGAATTTTAGGAAATGATGACAGTAAGTTGGTTTCCTTCCCGATCAGCTCCAACGTATTCAAAGTACCTGGCGGCGGACAGAACTTTGTACATGGTGGATCTTCTCCGCAGGAACTGATTGTGCCAGTGATCGATATTAAGACTAAAAAAGGCCATAAGGATACAAGTATCGTTCAGATTACACTAGTCAGCATGGTGCAGAAGATTACTAACCTCATTACTACGCTGGACTTCATCCAGACCGAGCCGATCAGCGATGTGGTCAAGGAAACCAGCTATAAGATTTTCTTTATTTCAGAGGACAATGAAAAAATCTCCAACGAGAACATTTATGTAGCAGATCGGAAAGATACAGAGCCGCAAAAGCGAATCTTTCGGCTGCGTTTCAATTTAAAAAATAAGCAATATGATAAGTCAAAACACTATTATCTAGTGGCTTATGACGAAAAGAATGATTTGGAAATCCTACGTCATGCAGTGGTTATAGATGTTGCCTTTGCCAATGACTTTGGATTTAACGTATAAGGCGGTGATAACATGAGCGATTATCAGCAGGAACATGAAACAGAGCTGATTGAAAAGCTGAAAACTTATTTTTCTGGGAAGATTGTTCGCAAAGACCTGACCAAGAAAATCAAGGAAGGTGCAAATGTACCGGTTTACGTGCTGGAATATTTGTTGGGAATGTACTGCTCTTCGATGGATGAAGAAGAAATCCAAGCTGGTGTCCAAAATGTGAAGCAGATTCTCGCAGAGAACTATGTGCGCCCCGATGAAGCCCAGAAAATTATCTCCAAGGTTCGTGAAAGGGGCAGTTATACCGTCATAGATAGAGTTTCGGTTAAGCTGAACTATAAAAGTGACATCTATGAATCCGAGTTTTCCAACCTTGGGATTAAAGGTGTTCCTATTGCAGAAAAGTACGTATCAGACTTTGAACGGCTTTTATGCGGTGGTATTTGGTGCATTGTCCAGATGGAATATTACTATGATGAGGCAGACAAAAACCACAACCCGTTTATTATCCATAAGCTAACACCGATCCAGATGCCCAGTATTGATATTGATGAGGTCAAGGCTGCCAGAGCAAATTTTTCTGATGAGGAATGGATTGATCTGGTACTAAGAAGTACAGGCATGGAACCTTCTCAGTTTGATAAGCGGGTCAAATGGCTGCACTTAGCCAGGCTGATCCCATTGATTGAAAATAACTATAACCTGTGCGAACTTGGACCGAAAAGTACTGGTAAATCTCACATCTACAAGGAGATCAGCCCAAACAGCATCCTGATTTCCGGTGGTCAGACTACGGTGGCCAATTTGTTTTATAATATGGGAAACAAGACGGTAGGGCTGGTTGGCATGTGGGACTGTGTGGCCTTCGATGAAGTGGCTGGTATCAAGTTCAAGGATCAGGATGGCGTTCAGATCATGAAGGACTACATGGCTTCCGGTTCTTTTGCAAGGGGCAAGGAAGAAAAAAGCGCCTACGCTTCCATGGTATTTGTGGGGAATATCAATCAGAGTGTGGATGTGATTATGAAGACCTCTCATTTGTTTGAACCGTTTCCAGAGGCAATGGCCAATGATACGGCTTTTTTGGATCGTATGCATTGCTATATCCCTGGCTGGGAAATCCCAAAATATCGGCCTGAATATTTCACTGATGACTATGGCTTCATTACGGACTATTTCTCTGAGATCATGCGGGATTTGCGGAAGATTTCCTATGCAGATGCCTATGATAACTATTTCAAACTGGGTAACAATCTGAATCAGCGTGATGTTATTGCAGTGAAGAAGACGATATCCGGTCTGGTGAAGCTGATCTATCCAGATGGGCAGTTTACGAAGGATAATATAGAAGAAATTCTGCGGTTTGCGTTAGAGATGCGACGTAGAGTAAAAGAGCAACTGAAAAAGATCGGTGGGATGGAATTCTATGATGTTAACTTTTCCTATATTGACAATGAGACTTTCAATGAAGAATATGTATCCGTCCCTGAACAGGGCGGTGGCAAGCTAATCCCCGAAGGTATAGGCAAACCGGGTCATATCTATACGGTTTCTCGCGGTAAGTCTGGAATGATTGGCGTATACAAACTGGAAATACAGATGACCGCTGGTAATGGCAAGTTTGAGAGAACCGGTATTGGTTCAGATCGTGAAGCAAAGGAAGCAGTCGATACGGCATACCGATATCTGAAAGCCAATGGAAAAAATATCAGCGTTTCCATTATCACAACCACCAAAGATTATCTCATGCACGTTCAGGATTTAAATGGCATTGGAATGACTAAACGCTTAACCTTACCGGCTGTTATAGCCATCTGCTCTGTAGCTCTGAATAAACCAGCTTTGAGCAGTGCGGTCGTGCTGGGTGATTTGAGCATTGGCGGCACGATTATCAAGGTTGACGAACTGGCCAATACCTTGCAGGTCTGCTTGGACAGCGGTGCTAAAAAGATTCTGGTCCCCATTACATCTGCAACTGATCTGGGTATTGTACCGTCGGAGTTGATTGGCTGCTTTAGCATTATCTTCTACCAGAGCGCTGAAGATGCTGTGTTTAAGGCACTTGGGGTGGAATAGCAAAGGGATTCACCATCATACTTTAGTAAAAAAGGCATTTGGGAATATATGGAGAAAACATATTTGATAGATGTTCAATGAATGATTTTATGGTTTGTTGAAAAGATGACAGTGTTACGAGTTAAACGAGAGATGTGAGGGGGTAAAAGATGAGTTCAGGTGAAATTTTCAAAAGTGGGAGTGTGTGGTTACGAACAGATTTTCACCTGCATACCAAATCTGACAAAGAATTTGAGTATAGTAGCGAAGAAAACCAGTTTGTAAATGCTTATGTTCAAGCTTTGAAATCTGCTGATATACACATCGGAGTCATAACGAACCACAACAAGTTTAATCTAGAAGAATTCAAAGCACTAAGAAAAAATGCCAGAAGAGAGGAAATACATCTGCTGCCCGGTGTAGAGCTTTCGGTAAATGATGGAGAGAATGGAATCCATACCCTGGTAGTTTTTAGTGAAGAGTGGATTGAAAATGGGAATGACTACATTAATCAGTTCCTCGGCGTAGTCTTTGCGGGGAAAGTAGCCGCGGAATACCAGTGCGAAAATGCTCGCTGTAATTATAGTTTGCTAGATACCATTACAAAACTGGAAGAATTCCGCCGCGAGTTTTTTCTGGTGTTTGCACATGTGGAACAAAAAAGTGGATTGTGGAGTGAACTAGGTGGAGGGCGAATCATAGATATTGGACGTAATAAGTGTTTTGTGCGACGGACGCTAGCATTCCAGAAGGTAAGAACTCATGATAATTCACGGCGTGTATGTCGCACTAAGGTAAAATCATGGTTGAAGGATTGGTACCCAGCTGAGGTGGAAGGATCTGATTGTAAATCAATAGAGGAGATAGGTCGAGGCGATCCCTGTTATTTGAAAATTGGAGACTATACTTTTGAGGCAATTAAATACGCGCTGATGGATTATAAAAACCGCCTAAGTGTTGAACGACAAATTACCGGCGGCAGAAACAACACATTATTTTTCCGAAAGAAATGGCATCCAGCGACAGAATAACATCGGAGCGACAGGCAATGAACGGGAAAACAACGCAATCTGGTCGCCTAAGCTATATCGGTCAACATAAAAAAATAACGAGCCAAGCAATATATTACATGGCCCGT
>JAYEHK010000026.1:0-24963 GCA_034659475.1 Bacillota bacterium
AATTTGATTATCACTAAGAATTTTTATTAATAATTCCCTAGTGGCTTTATCTACATTCTCCGAACCATCTTCTTCTATGGTGGTTGATCCTCGAATTCCACGTACAAACATATTCCATACTACCTTCCTTTGCTTATATCTCTATGAAGCCGCCCGATGTCCCAAACCGATCGCTACTTCGTCCAGATGAAGTAATCCTATACCCATAAAAATCGCTACGCTCACGTGATCTTTGTAGCGTGCAATACCAATTTTCCCACCTACATTCAGTCCCAGTGCTTTGGGCATGATCTGTGCAAGCGCCTCTCGTGCCGCCCCTGCAACAGCACCTTCTTCTGGATGCGTGTCCTTAATAACACCTTCACGCTTTGCCGCAACAACTGCCCGTTCAACAATCGTTCCTGCTGAAGTAATAAACTCCCCACCGTAATCTACAGCTACACCTCGTGCTCCATATTCCTCCAGCAGTGCTTTTTTAAGGACCGTTTCTTCCTGTCTGGACGTCGAAAGAGCCATTTTGATCGCCGTTGATGCTGCAATTTTGCTTCCTGCTTCCACCATTATCCCATCCTAACATTCTTTTTCTCTATTTTACTATAACCTTTCCTAACATGACTACTGATTGGTTAACTGAAACACTCCTACCTTTTTGAGGAAAGGCCAGATTCTCGGACGCAGCAGTAATCTTATAATCAATTGGATATTGATAATAACTTGAATCAATTTCAATTACATCCCCAGCAAAAATTTGAACTTTCGTCTCATGTTCATCTAAATAGGTTTTTATTTCCCCATTAATTCGAAGAGCTGACATAGGTAACGAGGCATATTTGCCTGTTGAAATCACGATAAAACCTGAATTACTGGGCTGAACCGCATTCTGTGAAGAGGATTGCGAAGAACTAACTGGAAGCTCAATGGTTTGTCCTTCCAGCCTTTCTCCCCAACTCAGATAAAATCTTATCGGATCAGATGTCATCAGTCCCTGAACAAGGACCAGCGCCAACAGACTCAAGGCAGCCACGCGAATCAAATATTTTTCTATCTTATCAATCAATCGCCTCATGGAAAAACTCCCTCAGATACAAGCTTTTCCTCTATCTTATGTCCGAGTATTGCGCTTTATCCATGGAAAAACGAATAATCCCAATAATATACCTCATAAGTTTTTAATTCCCCCAGTGGGTTATAAGGCATCACATTATCCTTCAATTATTTAGAAAGTTGGTTTTAAATATAACTGAATACACTCAAGCAAGTCTTTATATTCCGGCTTTAATATACGGTAAAACTCATCCTCAACCGTTAAAAAACGTATTGGTAAATCCATCTCCCGAGCGTAGTATTCCACCAGTCGATGACCTTTGCGAATGATCTCTTCGTTCGTTTCAGCCATTAGATTCGGATTACTAATGATCCCTGTAAACCTTCTGTGAGCTGCACTTTCAAGCAGTTCTTTCAACGTAAGAATGCCCTCCAGATTGCTGGCAAAAGGGCGATAGGGATTAATCACCAGATAAAACTCACAATTGCTTTCTTCTGAAATGTTGGAATGCAAAAAACCCATAACTCGTGAACCCACTTCATCGCCTGCGAGATCAATAATAAGCTCGTTATCTTCATGAAGCAGTCCCAGGATTTCACTTGGAATACTGGGAACATCTGAAAAGGAAAGTTCATCGTGTGGAGCAATAACTCTAACACCCTTGCTTTCCAGTTTATTTTTTACACTCCTGGACACGACATACGGATTGACCAGATCCAAATCTGCAAGGATAACCTTTTCTGATTCCGCACTTCTTCGGAGCGCCCAATTCAACGCTATTTCTGATTTACCACTACCAAATCCGCCTGCAAAAACTACAATACTAGCCAAATTACACCTCATTCTATTACAAATTTTCTTATTGAGTTAAAATAGGCAGCTACTAAGCTGCCTTTCTTGAACTTGTTACCCTTAATAGCAAAGTGGATTAAAAACTCTGCTGATCTGAAAGAAGATCTACCATCCGTGCAATCGTTCCCTCAATATCGCTTGCTTCCATGTTGAGAATTTGAAGAGCATACTTTGAAACAGGATATAGCATTCCGTCAATTCCAATTCCGATACCCATGGAAAGCGCACTTACATCGGCAAGATGCACAATTGAGGTGAGTCGGTTGTTCTGTTCATCCTTTTCAGGCAAATGATGCCATGCAATGGTATGTACTAATTCGTCTGGCAGATTCCATTTTTCCGCAATACGCGCACCCACAATGGCATGATTGAAACCTATTACTTCATCCTCGGCCTCATAAAAAGGTACATTCCCCTGCACAACTTTGTCAACAACCTCATGATAGGCGTCTTTCATATGAGTGTTAAGGATAACCTTCCCAATATCATGTAACAAACCAGCTGTATAGGCTACATCAGGATTAGGATACTTCGTATTACGCGCGATGAGTCGGGAACCCATGGCAACGGCCTGGGAATGTTTCCAGAGTTCCCCTGGAGCAAGCGCATATCCCTCCACTTCCTGACTCAAAATATCACTTACAGAAGCAGCCATCACAATCCCGCGCACCGTTCTAAACCCAAGAAAAATGGTCGCATCGGTAATCGTAGCAATACGTCGGGGAAATCCATAAAAGGCTGAATTCGACAATCGAAGCACCTTGGCCATCATCCCCTGATCCTGACTTAAAGCCTGATTAATATCCTGGGCTGTAGAGTTTGGATCTTCCGTTAATTCAAGAACCTTTATGACTACATTGGGCAGTGCGGGTAAATCATTAACCGCATCGACAATGTCATCTAAACACATCTTCCCCATCTCTACCCTCCTCAAATCTATTTCCAGTTATTCATCTTCCGCACAAGATATTCTTTATATTCACCTAATTCTTCACTTACCTTGAACAGTAAACGTTCTATTTCATAACGAGTAAATTCCATTTTCTCCGGTTCGAGCACTTCAACCGTCCGGAACTCCTCCTTCATAGAGAATTTTATCGCATCCTCAATTCCGTCAGCATAAAACGTGATCAATACCGGAGCATAGGCAATTGATTTGCCTGTTATTTCATCAAGAACAAAGTAAATTTCCTGACTCATATCAATTTCATCAATTCGTATCCCCTGAATCGGAACATTTCTCATGAGAGAAACCTTGTGCTGTCGATTTTCCTCTGCAAGCTGTTCAGCACTTTTCCCTCCAAATATTTTACTGGGTTTTCCAGTCCCTATATAATCCAGCCGAAGTTTGATTTTAAGCGGGTTCATGTTGTTCACCATCCCTTGTTCTCAATCTATTCTACATTCTTTTTCCCCTGTCGTATATTAGTACTTCTGCAACAAACATTTCTAATACCGCTAGCTTTCTATATTATATTATCGACAACACCGATATTTTCTTGATAAAATGCATCCATCATCTTTAGCATTCCTTTCCAGATAAACAATATAAGCGATCAATTTCGTGTTTTTCAAGCGTTCTATACGCCCCTGTTTTAACCCCCTCAAGTGTCAAAAAAGCAAACGCCGTTCTTTTCAAAGAAATTACCCGATATCCAACCGCATCACACATTCTTTTCACCTGTCGTTTTTTGCCTTCATGGATTACGATTTCTAAAACCGTTTTATCGGATGTCCAGTCCAAAACTCTTACCTTGGCAGGAGCGGTTTGCCCGTCTTCCAAAGATACACCCTGCCTTAGCAGTGTCAGTGCTTTTTCAGTTACCTTTCCCCGCACAAGTGCTTCATATGTTTTCTCCATTTTATACCTTGGATGAATCATATGATTTGTAAAATTTCCGTCATTGCTTAAAAGTAACAAACCTTCTGTATCATAATCCAATCGCCCAACAGGGTAAACTCTTTCTTCCACATTTTTCAAAAGATCGATCACCGTTTTTCTACCCTGTGGATCACTGGCACTGCTAATGACGCCAGCAGGTTTATTCAGGAGCAAGTAAACCTGTTTTTCCGACCGAATGGTTATAGTATTATATTCCACAAGATCGCAGTCCGGATCTATAGATGTCCCCAGTTCTGTAATAACTGTTCCATTCACCTTAACCTTTCCATTCTGGATTAAGGTTTCTGCATGTCTACGGGAAGCTACACCAGCCTGCGCTAAATATTTAGAAAGTCTCACTCTTCATTACCTTTCCTGGCAGCATAAATTTTATTGCTTTTTCTAACACCTTTTACAACAATCATTTTTGTACTTCTACATTTATCTTATTATTCCTTTGTTCAAATAAGCAACTTTCGATATGTCGTCTTAGTATTTCTTTACATGACATAATAACGTATGTTCTCATTTAAATATAGTATGGTTCAAAAATTAAACTTTTTCACACTTTGTTGCATTTTTTACGCAAACAATAGGAATATCTGTTATTATAGGTAAACGTATAGACCCTTAAAATGTTCCTGGAGGATAAAAGTATGAAACAGAATAAATTTGAAACAGAAAAAATTGAAACTGCCTTTCGACTGATTCTTGAAGCCATTGGAGAAAACCCCGATAGAGAAGGTCTTCAGAATACACCCAGCAGAATCGCCCGGATGTTTGAAGAAATCTTCTCCGGTCTCAATACCGATCCGAAAGAATTCTTAAATGTTTCTTTTACCGAGTTCCATGATGAACTGGTTCTGGTAAAAGACATTCCCCTGTACTCGATGTGTGAACATCATTTTTTGCCCTTTTACGGGAAGGCACACGTAGCCTATATTCCCAGAGGAGGAAAGGTAGTTGGAATCAGTAAACTGGCCAGGGTTGCAGAAGCCTACGCCCGTCGACCACAATTGCAGGAGCGACTCACCTCACAAATTGCTGACTGCATCAATGACACCCTTCACCCTCTGGGAGTAGCAGTGGTCATTGAGGCAGAACATATGTGTATGACCATGCGGGGCGTACAAAAACCCGGCTCCCTCACCGTCACCTCGGCCGTCCGAGGAGCCTTTGAATCCAGCAACCAGACCCGCAATGAGCTGTTGTCGCTGATACTGAATAAGTAGCACATAAAAAAGAGGCAGACTCAAGTATGAGTCTGCCTCTTTTCGTATCCAGCTTATTAGAACAGCCCTACGATGGTGCCGTCGGGGAGAATGTCAATTTTTTCGGCTGCTGGGGTTTTACCCAGGCCCGGCATGGTCATAACGGTTCCTGCCAATGCCACAATGAATCCGGCTCCAGCCGATAATTTCACCTCTCTGATGGTGACAGTGAAACCCTCGGGTCTTCCTTTTAGGTTGGGGTCATCTGAAAGAGAATACTGGGTTTTGGCAATACAAATAGGAAGATCACCAAAGCCCTGTTCTTCCAATTTATTAATCATATCATTGGCATCCTTGGTATAATTAACGCCATCCGCTCCATAGATTTCTGTACAGATAGTTGCAATCTTATTCTTAATGGGCTGATGACTATCATACAGAAGCTTGAATTCAGAAGGTTTATCCGCCGCTCCCATGACTTTAAGAGCCAGTTCCTGTCCCCCTTCGCCACCTTTTGCCCATACCTGTGATAACGCTACGTCTGCACCCAGAGCCGCACATTTCTCCTTAATGAATTCAATCTCTTCCAGCGTATCGGTTGGGAATTCATTAAGAGCAACAACGACTGGCACCCCATAGCGCTGGATATTTTCCAAGTGTTTTTCCAGATTTGCCGTACCCCTGGCGAGGGCATCCATATCTACAACATCAAGCTTGTCTTTTGGCACCCCACCGTGGTTCTTGAGTGCTCTGATCGTTGCAACCAGAACCACGGCATCAGGTTTCAGATTGGCATAACGGCATTTCAAATCAAAAAACTTTTCCGCTCCCAGATCAGCACCAAAGCCTGCCTCTGTAATCATGTATTCGCCCAGCTTCAATCCCATCTGGGTTGCCATAACACTGTTGCACCCATGCGCAATATTTGCAAACGGTCCGCCATGAATAAAAGCGAGAGTATTTTCCAGGGTTTGAACCAGATTTGGTTTAATGGCGTCTTTCATCAATAAAGTCATCGCACCAGCGGCCTTTAGATCATCAGCAGTAACAGGTTGCCCTTCATAGGTATAGGCAACAACAATGCGCTTGAACCGTTCCTTCAGATCCATCAAATCCGAGGCCAGACAAAGTGCTGCCATGATCTCCGAGGCAACAGAAATATCGAAACCGGATTCCCTTGGAACCCCATTTATTTTTCCGCCCAGTCCTACAATGATATTGCGCAGTGCTCTTTCATTCAAATCCATCACCCGACGCAAAACGATCTGCCGGGGATCTATGTTAAGTGGATTTCCCTGATGAATGCTGTTATCCAACATGGCCGCCAAAAGGTTATGTGCTGTGGTTACAGCATGAATATCTCCTGTGAAATGAAGATTTATGTCATCCATAGGAACCACCTGGGCATATCCCCCCCCGGCTGCTCCTCCTTTGATGCCAAAACTAGGCCCCAGGGAAGGTTCACGCAACGCAATTACCGCTTTCTTTCCCAGTTTATTTAAAGCCATACCCAGTCCTACCGTTGTCGTGGTTTTCCCTTCTCCAGCAGGGGTAGGATTAATCGCCGTAACCAGCACCAGCTTCCCGGATGGCTGATCCTTTAATTTTTCCCAGGTTTGCAGAGAAACCTTGGCCTTATACTTTCCATAGAGCTCAATATCATCCTCTGACAATCCGAGAGATGCTGCAATCTCCGTTATAGGCAACATATTCGATCCCTGCGCTATTTCGATATCTGTCTTCATTAGCGTCCTCCTTAAGTTATATATTGTGTATTGACCTTATATATAAACGCCTTTTGCTATTATCCTAAAAAGACAACGTTTCTACAAAACAAATGGCGTAATTTGATATTGTTGTTGAATGTTGAGTGAATTATTAGAAAGGTCAGGATCATTATAACCGTCAATCTTTTTCGCGTCCAGTTTTTCGCCATAATATTCCTAAAAGTTAAGCATGCGGATGTTTGACTTTCTAGCACTGCCATCCGAGGTGAATTTCCAAAAAAATTGCCTGTCGACTGCTTATGTCGACAGGCTAACCCGTACATATTAAGTTTTTTGCTCCTTGCAAGATTCCCCTTCCTTTTCATCAATCATCTGAACAAGATATTGCAGATATAGATTGATGCCAGCAGGCCAGTAACATCAGCGGTCAAACCCGTAACGATGGCGTATCGATATTTTTTAATTCCTACAGCACCAAAATAAACAGTCAGGACGAAAAAGGTGGTATCAGTCGTTCCCTGCATGACAGATGACAGACGACCAATGAGCGAATCAGGGCCATAGATCCGCATGAGCTCGGTGGCCAGCCCCAGACTTCCACTGCCTGATAACGGTCTCATAACAGCCAGCGGCAGGACTTCAGGCGGTGCCCCTAATCTGCTCATAAGAGGGCTCATACCTTTGACCAGGTAATCCATGGCACCAGATGCTCGAAAAACGGAAATGGCAACCAACATCCCCACCAGAAAAGGGATGATTTTGACAGCCGTTATAAATCCCTCTTCGGCACCCTCTACGAATGCTTCATACACCGGTACTTTTTTAATGTAACCGTACAGTGGAATCACCAGCAAGAGAAACGGAATGGCCCATTTTGAAACAGTCGTTAGGATAGAAAGCAACATTAACTCTTACCCCTCCATGGACTTCTGGTCCGAAACCAATAATCAAGAGAAATCGCAATGGTCATGGCAATCGCTGTGGCAAATATACAGGCACCAACAATCTCGGTAGGATTGCTGGAAGAAAAAGAAACCCGAACCCCAATGATCGTTGCCGGAATCAACGTAATGCACGATGTATTCAGAGCAAGAAACGTGCACATGGCCCCGGATGCTTCATTGGAATTGTGATTGAGTTCCTGCAGCTCCTGCATGGCCTTCATGCCAAAAGGCGTTGCAGCATTCCCCAATCCCAGCATATTAGCGCTCAGATTCAAAATAATGGCCCCCATCGCCGGATGGTCATGGGGAACGGTCGGAAAGATTTTCTTCATAATCGGACGCAACACCCGGGCCAGGGTTTTGATAAGCCCCCCCTGTTCAGCAATCTTCATGATCCCCAGCCACAGGGCCATAATGCCTACTAAATCAAAGCACACCTCAACGGCTCCGCTGGCAGCACTGAGCGCAGCGCTGGTTACGACTTCAATATTGCCATTTAATGCAGCTACAATAATCCCCGAGGCCAGCAGCAGAAGCCAGATCAGATTCAGCAAGCTTCATCCCTCCGCAATTCATTACCCGTATCCATGTCCTTAGATTCTTTTAGAAGCGTATGAATTGCATCAGAAAAATAGAACAGTCCGGCAAAAAACCGGACTGTTTCTGGTCATAAAACTACTGAATATCAGGGGGTTGATTCTTATTGCTGTCTTTTCGTTTCATAATTCCTTCAACTTTTTCGAGCAACTGCGGAGCTAGATCAACCACTCTCTCAGCTAGCGCATTGCCAGCAACCGATATTAATCGAACATCGTTCATCCGAACCACCAAAAATCCCACCGGTTTTACCGAAACACCCGCACCACTGCCACCGCCAAAGGGTAAATCAGGGTTTTTAGAAGAGTCACTGAATTCGTATTCTCCTCCACCGGCAGCAAAACCACAGGCTACCTGGGATATTGGAATGATTACGGAACCATCATTGGTTTCCACTGCATCTCCAACCACGGTATTAACATCCACCATTTCTTTTATGCTTTCCATGGCCGTTTTCATTAATCCCTCAATGGGACGGCTGGATTTTTCCTGCTGTGAATCCATTTACCCACCACCTGACTATTAATACAATTGCGCATACTGCTATGATAATAATATGAACAATTCGAATTTTTAATATACACGTAAGGGTACTAAAAAACATAGGATTTACATAATCAGTAGAAACATTCAAAGAAACCTTCTTCACTCTGCACTGACTGCTTAATGGGCCTAGAACACTTCCCTTTAATGCCCACAAAAAGCCGGTGCTAATCGCCGTCATCATAGCATCTTCACAGCCCGCTCGACTTTTCCAATCCAGTTCTTCAATAATTGTATAGCGAAAAAGACGTTTGATAAGACCCGAAATGTCATGCAACCGAGGAACATAGGGTGGAATTGTTTTCATCTTTGAGAATGGTATAAATGAAAGTTTAGAGACAGGCTTCTCTTGATCAGCAGTTTTTTTTCGATTATCCAAGAGTTCTAATACTAGTAATTCTACTAAATTAAAGCGAGAATCATTAAAATCCAATTCTTTATTGAAGGTAAACAACCTAGTTTTTCGCAGCAACAACGCAAAAGTTAATTTCAACTCTTGTCTTCTGGCTTCATCCAGAATAACCAACTTACATTCGATTCTGATAAAAAATGAACTTACGAGAAAAAGAAGCAATACTATAATGTAGATCATCATGAAAGATCTCCCGTTTTTCCATATGATTCCCATTCGGCAGATGCTTATTCACATATCCGACCTGCATTAATTGCTTCATGAATCTCTTTCTCTACTCCGGCGATCAATGTCTGCATTTCATCTTCAACAGAAATGCCAGGCCTTCCCAATCGAAAGGTCGGACAATGCAGATTATAATCAATGATTTTCTTCTCTATTTTCTCCAGTTCCAGGCGTTTCTCATAATAAAACATTTCCTTTTTCTTGTTAAACCTACGCCGTGCTATTGCACCAGGTTTTTCAATCCAAAAAATGTGACAATAACGCTTAAATTTATGCACCTCATCGGCAATTCGGTTCCAATCACTATCAATATCCTTGCCCAGTTCAATCCAATATGGTGCAAAATTATTGTCCTTCAGTATTTTAAAAGCCATCCGCAGTTCTGCTGGTACATAGGGATTTTCCTCTAGATCAAGAGGGGTACCTTCACCCTCTAAATGATTAAATGCGCCCTTTGCCTGTGCCTTACGGATTTGTTCTTCCACAAGATCCTGCGTACTACTCATGTACCGGGCGATTTTTCTATTTTCCCGCGCCTTGATCTTGATTTCTTCTTCCAGTGACTTATCAGACACAGATGCCCCTCCCTTAATCAGATACCTGTCCTGCCTCTTCTTCCAGCACCGGTAATTCATTTAAACTGTTCAATCCAAATATCCTTAAGAATTCATGTGTCGTTTCAAATAAAATAGGCTTGCCGGTTGCTTCCTTCCGTCCAGCCTCTTTGATAACCCCTTTTTCGAGAAGGTTGCCCACAACCCGGTCAGTTTTCACGCCTCTTATTTGTTCAATTTCCAGCCTGGTAATAGGTTGTTTATAAGCAATAATTGCCAGTGTTTCCAGAGCCGCAGGAGATAGCCGACGGTTTACAGGTTTAACAGTTTTGCTTAATACAGACGCATATTCAGGCTTAGTCCCCAGTATATAACCATCCTCCATGGCAATCAATTGAATACCTCTGCTGCTCTGTTCATAATCCAGCATCATTTCCTGCATGAGCGCCTTTACATCTTCTTCTCCTAATTCCAGAATTAAACTTATTGCCTCTGCACTTATTTTTTCGCTGCTTACAAAAAGAATGGCTTCAATCGCTGCCTTTAATTCATTTTTCATTAACATCCATTAACGCCACCCTCAAGCATAATTGAATGGGCCCAAACCGTTCTGTTTGCACAGCCTCAACCTTTTGCAAACGGATCAATTCCAACAGTGCCAAAAACATAGCCAACACTTCACGCCTGGTTTCTGCTGTAACAAAAAGATCCTGGAAAATCATACCCTTTTCACAAAACTGTAAGCGGGAAAGAATCTCAGTCATTTTCTCGCCCACATTTACGTTTTCCAATGGGATGCAATACACTTCCCCCATTGAAACCGATTCCACAACATTATAAAAAGCCTGTGTCAATGAGCGCACACTCGCGCTATATTGATCTGTACTCTCTATCTCAGCAGATTCACCACTACGGAAATACACCTGATACAAATCTTCTTGTATCAGGCCTTGCAGATGCTGTGCGACCTGTTTAAAACGCCTGTATTCTAATAGCTGATGAATAAGTTCCTGACGGGGATCGTTTTCCTCTTCATTCTCTGCATCTGTTGCTTGCAGTGTAGGAAGCAGCATTCTTGACTTTAGATTCAAAAGATAAGAAGCCATGATGAGGAAAGCTCCCAGATAATCCAGATCCGTTTGTTCGTCAGATTGAATAAAATGCATGTATTGGTCCGTAATGGACGCAATTGGGATATCGTAAATATCCATTTGGTTTTTTTCGATTAGATACAATAGTAAATCCAGCGGTCCATAAAAATTGTCCAGATTCACAACATAATTCATAAACCACCCTCCGAACTAATGAACCACTCTAAAACATGATCATGCTTAACAGGCCATACATCCCATTGACCAGCGGCCAGATAATTTTGGGCGCCACATCAGTAACGATAAGCAAAAGGAGTAAAATTGGCCCATACTGTTCAAGCGAATAAATCACATTTGCGCCTTCATCAGGCAGAAGGCCTGCCAGGATTTTTGATCCATCCAATGGTGGAACAGGGATAAGATTAAACGCTGCCAGTATCAGGTTAATATAAATCAGCGGATAAATGAGTTGGATAAACATCCCCGCCCATTCCCCACTCTGGAAGGGAATTAACACCTTCAACAAAAACATACCCACAAATGCCAGAAGAATATTCATTACAGGTCCAGCCAGAGAAACCAACATCATCCCCCGTTTTATTCCAACCTTTTTGAAATTATAGGGATTCACCTGTACAGGTTTGGCCCATCCAAACTTAAAAAACAAGAGCATTAAAAAGCCAATCCAATCTATATGGGGTAAGGGATTCAGGGTTAATCTTCCCTGATAATACGGGGTTTGATCACCCAGCATATCAGCCACTTTCCCGTGTGCATACTCATGAAATGTTAAAGCAATCAAGACCGCTGGTAAATATATTAGTGTGTTAATCAGCCACTCCATGTAAAAATCTCCCTTCGTCAATCCATTGCTGAACAGCTTGTAGTTCTTCCTCGCGCGAGCATATTGTACCATCCAGTTTACAATCATATAATTCTTGTAAAATCAGCTGAAATACAGGTCCCGGTTTTAATCCCAGGTCCTGAAGATCATGTCCATTAATCTCAACCTTCGAACAATTACACCTTTCAAGGTAATCAACCACGCTTTTCCACAGGTTTTCGTCTTTTAAACATAGCAATAAGTATACCATGTTTTCGTTAGAAAGGTTCCCAATTAATTGGTGCAGCTGGCTGCAGGACGGGAATTCATACTGTTGTATCTGCTCTATAATGCCAGGAATGGCATACGATTTTTCGATGCAATCCTGTGCATACCGATCCAGTGTATAACGATTCAGTATCTTCTGCAACTGTTCCTCATTCAGCTTTGAAAAGATATACATAATATATACCAGCCAGGATTTCAGCGGCATACCAATATAGCTTTCTCCCCACCATCCAATGAGAATCAGAATTCTTCTTAGCATCGTAGTACTTAATTCATCCAGTTGAACTTCCGGTAATATATATTTCCAAACTCCCGTTTCACGCATCCTTTCCAACGCGGGAACGGGGTCCCTTTCACTTAAAATAAGAATTAATTCATGCAAAATTCGCTGATACGACAATTGGCCCAACATTCTTCTTTCAATGGCATCCTTCGCAAACCTGAGCGTATCTGCTTCAATAGTGAACCTGTACCGTTGTTCAAACCGAATAGCTCTGAGAATACGCGTGGGGTCCTCTACAAAACTCAGGTTATAGAGGATTCTTATACACCCATTTTGCAGATCCTTTCTTCCTCCAAAGTAATCTACCAGTTCTCCAAATTTATCAACATTCAAACATACCGCCATGGTATTGATCGTAAAATCTCTGCGATACATATCTTCACGAATGGAAGCACGCTCTACGGAAGGAAGCGCAGCCGGAAATTCATAATACTCAGTGCGAGCAGTTGCAATATCGAGCTTTATCCCATTTTCCAGTATAATAACCGCTGTACCAAAACGTTCATGAACACGCAATTTTCCGCCCAGTTGACTGGATAAACGAGTCGCCAGTTCATTACCATCCCCTTCAACAACCAGATCAAAATCAAAACTGGACACATGAAGAAACAGGTCTCTTACAAACCCACCCACACAATAAGCCGTGCTTCCGATATCCTGACTGATCTCTCCAGCTGCACGGAGAATATGCAGGATTTCATCAGACAGAACCTCCTCCATCATCTGTGAACAGTTTTCAATTGTACCTTCATCGTAGGAATAGAGAATTTTGTGATCGTCTGAATAATCCTCCCCATGTAATGTCCGAAGTATATCTGTTCTGGAAACAATTCCCGCTAATCGGTCCTGATCGATAACGGGCAAGCGACCAATGTCATGTTTGACCATAAGCTTCTGCACATCACGCACAGATGTATCGGGTCCTACAAACATTACATTTGTCGTCATGAATCCTTTAACCGGGGCATGCCCCAGATCATGAATCATGGCCTTATCTACATCACGTCTGGAAATTACCCCAACCATTTTTTCCTCCACCACAACGGGCATCCCTGTATGCCCATACCGAAGCATAATCTTCCCTGCTTCTTCCATCGTAAACTCCGGCGGAACCGTTTTTACAGGGGTAGACATAATATCTGACGCCACCATCGCCGGATGAACCATTATGCTTATGTTTTCTAATATTGCTTCAGTGACCTCTTCTACTGTCTTCTTCTTAACAACTGCGGAAGCAGCTTTATCATGTCCTCTTCCGCCCATCGGTTTTAAGACTTCATTAATTTTCAATTCATTGACTTTACTCCTGCCCACTACATTGATTTTACCTTCCATTTTGGCCACAACAAAAACAGCATCACAATTTTCCATCTCAAATAACCGGTAACAAACCAGGTCCAGTCCAGGAATAAATGCATCTCCTTCATGCTTCGCCACAAGCACATCCAGGTTATTGATTCGATAGTGCTGATCGTTCTCCAATAAATCTTGCAGAATATGGGTTTGCTCTATTGAAAAAGCTTTATCCATAAATTTGGCTACAACTGCAAGATTAGCTCCCTGCGCAAGCAGATGACCTACCACGTGAGCATCCCGCGGAGTTGTGGAGGGGAAAAGCAAACAACCAGTGTCATCATAAATTCCAAGCGTAAGAATCGTTGCATCCAATGGACTGATCACCAGATTTTTCTCAATAATTTTTTCCACCAGTATCGTTGTCGCAGCCCCGGTACTATGTACTTCATGTATACTGCCCTTAATATCATCCTCTACAGGGGGATGATGGTCATACACATGAAAATCCATAGAATCATTCATAATCTTCTTTAACTGCCCGAGCCGTGAAGCATTGGCAGTATCTACCACGATCATCCTTTCAATTTGCGAGGTATCTATTTCTTTTGCAACCTTAATCACCAGTGAATCTTTGTACAGTGCCAAAAAATTTTTCACATTCTTAGAGACCGTACCTGAAAAAACTTTAACGGCCCCAGGATATAATATGCCCGCGGCGACCATACTCGCCAGACCATCAAAATCCATGGCATTATGCGAAGTTATAATTTCCATTATTTTGCTCCTTGCATCTAAATTATTTGCATTATACCACACCCGCAGACCATCATGTAACGCTCGTAATTAAGGATGCGGACTAACACAGACTTTTAGGACTTACACAGACCTATTTTGGTAAGGGGTAAAGGGTGAGGAGTAAGGGCCATGCCTGACGCATAGCTCCTACCCCCTAACTCCTCACCTATTTTCATCAATGGTTATGGCCTGCGGACATAAGTTAATATGAAAATATTAAAGGAAGACAGAACCCTCTCGCCTACCTTCCTTTTATATCCTATTACGTTGAAAAACATACACTTTATTACGCCTTTGTTGCCAATTGTTCGCTTTATATTGCAGTTGATCAACAAAAGTTTCATAATATGTAGTGCATATTTTAATCTTTTTCCTGGATCCGTGAACTAATCAAATGTTCATGCGGTCCTTTTTTTTTACGCACTCTTGATTCCCTTGCAAAACTTATTTATCAGGAGCGTCAATCAGTTTTTCATCTTTTGCTTTGCTCTTTCCGGATGTTTTCCCTGGTTTAGCACCCTCAAGTTCCTTTTTGTATTTCTTGTTTTCCTTAATAATCGTTTTCATCTGCTGTCCCGCTTTGAAGGCCCTGTAACTATCAAACAAAAAAGTCATCACCGCGCCAACGCAAGCCGCGATCAATGCCACCAGAGCGATAGATATTTCCGGGCTCGTCCAGTTAATAAATTGCACGATAACCGTTGCTGTATTTTGCATGACAAAAACCACAATGGCAATGACAAACAACAACGCTCCTATAAGATATGCTGTCAATTCTTTCAATCTCCTTCCCATGTCTGCTATCCGTTTTATTTTACACCATTAATTTTCGATTTTTCTTCTAAAATTCCTTTTTTGTCTATAAAGTACTTTCCTTTTATTATTTAAGGAAGGTTCCACTGCGAAAAGTAATATGCGTGAATTTGAATGTGACCGAAGGGAACATCAGTTGCACTCTTGAGTGCTCCCATGCTTCGCCAACGCTTCCAGAATATTTCACCCAATGGGCACTTATACATTCAAACAAAAATATAGGAGGTTTTTGCAATGGAACCCTCCATGGCCGCAGGACACAACCACCTATGAAAATGGGTGAGGAGTCAGTCGCTATGCGCCAGGCATTGCCCTTACCCCTCACCCCTGACCCCTTACAAAAAAGGTCCGCGTAAGTCCAATAAGTCCGCGTAGTCCGTGTCTATTAAAGTTCCTATTATCGTACTAACCCACTTCAACGTTCCAACTGTCCAACTAACCAACTTTCCAACTAATAATTCCGCTTATACTCAACCTATTTTCGTACTAACCACCCATGTCTGCACGACACAACCACCGATGAAAATCAGTGTGCAACCGGGGAAGGGAACGATTTTAACGCTGATATACGCTGATTACCGCAGATGAACGCTGTTTTATATATTATAAAAAAGAACAGCGTTAATCAGCGGACATCAGCGTGAATCTGCGTTAAAAAAATCCTATTTCCTAATTAATCATTCTTAGAAAGCACAGAAAAAGCTGTCCCTAAAGGCTTTCACCAATTCAGAAACAGCTTTCTTCTAAGTGTTTGTATTGTTAGGCTTTGTTCTTTAACTCAAACCATACCGGCGAAGCAACAAAAATGGACGAATATGCACCGGATAGGAAACCAATGATCATGGTTATAACGAAAACCTTAATGCTTGTTCCGCCAAACAGCAACAGCGTAATCAGCGGTAACATTGAGGTCAATACCGTATTAACCGAACGGTTAAGGGTCTGCATAATACTCCGGTTTAATAATGTGGCACGATCTTCCTTGCGTTTCATCCGCAGGTTTTCACGAACCCTGTCAAAAATAACAATGGTATCATTGATCGAATAACCGATAACCGTTAGAATCGCTGCAATAAAGGTACTGTTTACCTCCCACTGGAAGATAGAGAAAAACCCGAGCACTATAAGAATATCATGTAGTAAAGCAATAATCGCCGCTATCCCAAAGGTAAACTCAAAGCGAATCGTGATGTAGATCAGAATAAGAATCGCCGCAATGAGTACCGAGAGAAATGCGTTACGGGTAATTTCACTGCCAATGGTCGCGCCTACAAGCTCTGCACCAAGCAGTTCCGCATCAGCATACTTGGCTGTAAGTGCCTCCGTGATATCAGCAGTTTTTTCCTGGGTCAGTTCAGGGGTACGAATAAAGAATTCATCGCCACTCTGCTGCACATCAATTCCTTTTTCCAACTCCAGATCAGCAAGTATCGTCCGAACGTCAGCAGCATTGGCTGACTCTTCCAACCTGTACTGCAGGACAGACCCGCCTTCGAAATCAATCCCCAGGTTCAAGCCCTGCATAAACAGAGAGATAATGCCGGGCACAATAATTAAGAGAGAGATAATATAAAATATTTTTCGTTTCTGAATAATCTGCATGGTCTACCCTCCTTACACGCCGTACATTTTTTTATTGTCAGTAATATTGGAAAACAGAACCATGACCCAGCGAGTAAAGGTTAATGCAACCAGCATACTGGCGATAATACCAATAGACAAAGTAACAGCAAACCCTTTCACCGGCCCGGTTCCAAAATACATTAAAACACCAGCCGTAATCAGGGTGGTAATGTTGGAATCGAAAATCGTCCAATAGGCCCGCTTAAAGCCTGATTCTATCGCCGACTTCAATGTCTTGCCGACTCTCAATTCTTCTTTTACGCGTTCATAGATAATAACGTTCGCATCAACCGCCATCCCGATCGACAAAGCAAAACCTGCAATTCCAGGCAGCGTAAGGGTGGCGCCCAGCAATGCCATGACCCCCCCCACCAGGAGTCCATACAAAATCAGAGAAAGGTCTGCAATAAGACCAGGTAAGCGATAGTAACCCAGCATAAAGAATAAAACGGCAATCAAACCGATAATCGCTGCCTTCACACTCTTACTCAGTGAATCAGCACCCAGGGTCGGTCCTACCGTTCTTTTTTCCATCATATCAAAAGATACAGGCAGTGCCCCTGACCGCAGCAAAACAGCTAAATTCTGTGCTTCTTCTGCGGTAAAGTTTCCCGTAATCTCTGCCTGTCCATCGGTAATCGCTTGACTTACAGTAGGAGCACTGATGATTTCACCATCAATTACGATACCAAGCGGTTTGTGTACATTAGCAGCGGTAGCATCCCCGAAGAGTTTAGCACCTTCTTTATCAAACTCCAGTCCCACAGAAAAAGTTCCATTTCCCACTGACTGTGCACTGGCATCCGTCAGATTTTTACCGGTTACCAGAACCTTGCCAGTTTCATCCCAGAATTCAAGCTGGGCGGTATTCTTAATAATATTTACAGCTTCTTCAGGATCTTCAACCCCTGCCAGTTCAATAACAATGCGGTCATCTCCCTGACGGTAAAGGATCGGCTCGGTAACACCCAGACTGTCAATACGTTCTCTCAAAATACCGACTGCTTTTTGCAGGGTGTCATCGGTCAGGGCTTCATCCCCTTCCATTTCCTGCGCTTGCAGTACAACATGCAATCCCCCCTGAAGATCAAGTCCCAAGGTAAGGTTATCGCCAATGGGTCCTCTGGTAAAATAGGCCAGTGTACCCAGTACTAATGCAACTACAAGTACTATTACAATACTGGTATTCTTCTGCACTATTTGTCCTCCTTCCAACTACTTCTAATCTTACTTATAATAATCTGGCGCCATTGATGATCAAGGCAAATTCACAGTCAAAAAAATCTGCTGCCCTGCGGCACATTAACATCCTGCTTAAAAAGATTTCAAAATACTCCATAACCGGGCAAATACTTATGTCAATGTTTAATTCCATCGATATTACCTTCTGCTTTGCATCGATCATTAGATTTGATTTCTCAACCGCATAATTTACCCGATCGTGAATATCAAAGGTAGCCACATCATGATTTCTCACCCGGTTCCGGTGTACATGTGATTTATCCGCCAGAATAAGCGCCGCTGCCACTGGATTGACCGCATGCCCTGTGCCTTCATCGTGATTGCCAATAGCTGCAGATACAATAGATATTTCGTCTGGCTCCATCCCCATTCTATTGAGTAGTTCCATGGCCATTAAAGCACCACTCTGACTGTGGCCATTTCGGTTTACGACATTACCGATATCATGCATATACCCAGCAATACCAGCCAGTTCAGCTGTACGTTCATCGTAGCCCAGCTGCAATAATATATCTTTGGCCAAGCGCGATACAAGAGAAATATGAAGGGTCCCATGATCGGTATACCCCATTACTCCCAGATGTTCATTGCCCCGCCTGACAAAAGTATTCACATGAGGATTGTCCTTTACCTCTTCAAGCGTTACCATGTCTAATCCTCAACTTTTTGCCCAATCGCCTTTTTCAGCATTTCAATCTCCGTATTATCACTTACCTTAAGCAGAATTGTTTCAGCTTTTACTTTGGAAACTTCTCCCTTGATCCCACCGATACTAACCACTTTGTCTCCTCGTTTAAGATTCTCTTCCATCTCGCTATGTTTCTTTTCCTGTTTTTTGCGTGGCATAATAATAAACAGGTAAAAAATCGCAATAAACACACCGAAATAGATCGCAACGGTTAACCATCCGCCTTGTTGAGCTCCCATGTTATCACTCCTTAAAAATTGTTCAACTTTATTTTGATTCGCCACAGTTTAACGGAATCCTCTTGTTAAAATATGTAAGTTTTATAAAATTTATTATAATAGCTCGTAAACTCTTCTTCTTGTAAGGCTTTTCTTATCTCTTCCATCATTTTCACCAGGAAGTACACATTATGGTAAGACAGCAGTCTATGACCCAGCATTTCGTTCGTCTTCACCAGATGCCTGATATAAGCACGCGTGTAGTTGCGGCAAACATAACAATCGCATTGTTCATCCAACGGGGAAAAATCCTCCGCATAACTGGCATTTCGAACCACCAGTTTTCCTTTATGGGTAAAAGCAGTCCCATGCCGGGCAATACGCGTAGGCAATACGCAATCGAACATATCAACCCCCCGTTTTACCCCTTCCAATAGGTCTTCGGGCGCACCTACGCCCATAAGGTAACGCGGTTTTGCGTCTGGCAAATATCCATCTACCATATCAAGCATGCCATACATTTTATCCTTGGGTTCTCCTACACTAAGGCCCCCAATAGCATAGCCCGGAAAATCCAACGCAGTAATGGCACGAGCACTTTTTTCCCGTAAATCAGGGAAAACATTCCCCTGAACAATGCCAAAAAGGGCTTGATCACTGCGGGTATGACTTTCCTTACAGCGCCGGGCCCAGCGTGCGGTTCTCTCCACCGCCTTCTCTGCCTCTTCATAGCTACACGGATAGGGAGAACATTCATCAAAGCACATCGCGATGTCTGCCCCCAGTTTTTGTTCAATATCCATCACTTTTTCCGGGGTCAGATAATGCCTGGACCCGTCAATATGGGAACTGAACTGCACACCATCCTCATCTATTTTACGGAGCCCTTTCAGACTAAAAACCTGGAACCCTCCGCTATCAGTAAGTATGCCACGCTTCCAGTTCATAAATCCATGCAATCCGCCAGCGCGGTCAATAAGATCTTCACCGGGACGTAAGTAAAGATGATAGGTATTGGAGAGAATAATCCCTGCTCCAATTTCATACAAATCCTCTGGTGTAAGGGTCTTAACCGTCGCCTGGGTCCCCACCGGCATAAAAATGGGCGTATCAATCATCCCGTGCGAAGTGGTTAACTGACCTAGCCTGGCTGATTTTGATGAATTTTTTTTTACAACTTTAAAATCAAACACTGATTTCCTCCATTACTTAGTGGTTAATTAGAAAATAGACTTTTAATAGACACGGACTACGCGGACTTATTAGACTTACGAGGACCTTTTTGGTGAGTCTCAGGGACTGGTCTGCTGACTCGTTTTAAGAAAAACCATCATATGCCCCCACCAGCAATTGCAAAAATGAGTCTGCGGACCTGTCCCAGTGACTCGCCCGCACCCGGCTAATTTTCATCAGCGGTAATCAGCGAACATCTGCGTTAAAATCGTTCCCTTCCCCCTAACTCCTAACCCCTCACCCATTTTCACCGGATCAGCATGGCATCCCCATAGCTGAAGAAGCGGTATTCGTTATCCACTGCATGGCGATAGGCCTGCATCGTATGATCTAGTCCAGAAAAAGCTGATACCAGCATAATTAACGAGGAACCTGGCAGATGAAAATTAGTGATCATCCGGTCAATCCCCTTCAACTCGTAACCCGGATAGATGAATTTATTGGTTTCACCACTCTGTCCGCAATAGCCATAATCCTCATTATAAATCGTTTCCAATGTTCTGACTACCGTTGTTCCTACAGCAATAATTTTCCCACCGTTACGACGCGTTTGGTTAAGCCTTTGCGCTGTCTCTTCGGTCATTTTGTAGGATTCATAATGCATGTGATGGTCCCTGATGTCTTCACTATTTACCGGCCGGAAAGTCCCCAGACCAACATGCAATAGTACGGTTTCTATGTTGATGCCTTTGTTTTTGATGATTTCCAATAGTTCTTCCGTAAAATGCAACCCTGCTGTAGGCGCAGCTGAAGACCCAGATTGTACTCCAAAGACTGTTTGATACCTGCATTTATCACTTTCTTCCGCTGCTCGATTAATATAGGGCGGCAAGGGCATATTGCCGACTCGCTCAATAAAGCCCCATTCGTCCTCACAGTGATTAAATCGAACCAGCTTCCCTCCAGCAATATCCAGATCCGCTAAGATCTCGATTTCAACCCCTTCCTCTTCAAACAATACGCGGCTTCCAGGTTTTAGCCGTTTAGCCGGGCGAACCAAAGCCTCCCAGTTGCCATCAGCCTGTCGCTGTAATAGAAAAACCTCCACCCTAGCTCCGGTGTCCTTTTGTCCATAAAGTCTGGCCGGTATCACCCTGGTTTCGTTTAACACCAGGGTATCTCCCGGAGAGAAATAATCAACAACGTCATAAAAATACCGATCTTCTACTGCACCAGTCTTTTTATCTAACACAAGCAGTCTTGAGTGATCTCTTTTATCAATGGGATACTGAGCTATTAAATGAGACGGAAGATCAAAACGATACGTCTCTAACTCATAAAATTTATTCTGCTCTGATGGTTCTATCATACAAATATTATCTCCTGAAAAATAAGTTTAAAATAACGGACAACACAATACTGATAATAATACAACTGGTCAGAGGAAAGTAAAAGAACAAATTGTCTTTTTTGAAAAAAATATCACCCGGAAGCCTTGGTATCCCTATTCCATTTTTTCCAAAAAGCAATAACAATAACCCCAACAACAGCAAAATTACACCAAACACAACAAATGCCTTTCCAGTCGTATAAAAAGGGTTCATTAATCTCCCTCCTATTTAAGACGCTCCCGAATTTCTTTGGGCGCATATCTTTCTACCTCGCTGTATAGGCAGCCGCAGTACTGTTGCCTGTAGAGCCCCATGTTTCGCGAACGTTCTCCGCTTTCTTTAAACCCTTCACGAAAATCACGATAGAGAAACGGCACCCCATATTTACTGCCCGCAGCATCACCTATTTCCCTTATCCAATCATGCTTTTGATGTTTACTCACCAGCAATGTCGTAGAAAAGTAATCAAATTTTCCTTTGCGCGCAACATGCGCTGCTTGTTCCATTCGCATCTGATAGCAAAAGAAACACCGCCGGCTTTCCCGGAAAGAAATCCTTTGAAAATATTCAACCGGCGCATATAATTCATCATAGATAACCTTCAGATCTGCAATCTCTGCATACTGTTCAACCGCTTCTTTCCGTTTCAGCCACTCCATATATGGATGGATGTTGTTGTTATGATAATACCCCATCACCTCAAACCCTTCTTCTCGAAGCGCCGGAACGGGATAGGTTGCACAGGGTCCACAGCAAATATGAAGCAAGACCTTTTCCAAATTTCATCACCAACCTCTATTGATCCTCTGTCTCGTCAAACAAAGATGTTTCCGTTGAAGACTCTTTATTCATCGGATACCCAAGATGACGGTAAGCCCTCTCGGTAGCTACTCTTCCCCGGGGCGTTCGCTGAATAAATCCGAGTTTAAGCAGATAGGGTTCATACACATCGGTTACGGTATCGGTCTCCTCTGAAACCGCTGCAGACAGCGTATCCAGACCAACCGGCCCACCACCAAATTTTACGATAATGGCCTCCAGAATCATCCGGTCAACCATGTCCAAACCATACTTATCGATCTCCAGCATACGCAGCGCACGTTCTGTACTGTCTCTATCAATAAGACCATTTCCCTTAACAATAGCATAGTCTCTGACCCGTTTCAAAAGACGATTCGCCACCCTCGGCGTTCCTCTCGCACTACGAGCAATGCCCCTTGCGCCTTCCTCATCAACCGCAATCGATAGGATATCAGCAGCTCGAGTAATGATTTGGCCCAATTCTTCCTCGGTATAAAAATCCAGTCGGCAATTGATACCAAACCGATCCCGCAGAGGTGAACTGAGTAACCCGGGACGCGTGGTTGCCCCAACCAGCGTAAAGGGCGGCAGATCAATCTGCAACGTACGAGCAGCTGGTCCCTTGCCAATTACAATATCAATTACATGATCCTCCATAGCCGGATACATGATCTCTTCTACACTTCGGTTCAGCCGATGAATCTCATCAATAAACAAAACCTCACCCGGTTCCAAATTGGTAAGAATAGCTGCCAGATCCCCTGGTCTTTCGATGGCTGGACCAGATGTTTTTCGAATCTGGCATCCCATCTCATTGGCCAGAATGCTGGCCAGGGTTGTTTTCCCTAAACCCGGCGGTCCACTCAACAGAACATGGTCCAGACATTCCCCCCGCTCCCGTGCAGCCGAAATAAAAATCTCCATGTTCTCTTTCACCCTCGACTGCCCGATATAATCCCTCAAACGCAAAGGTCTCAAGGAATGATCCATCAAATCTTCTTCACCAATCGCCTGGGAAGATACAACACGTTCATCCTGCAAGATTCTCTCCCCCTTTATCGCTTCATCTGTGCAGCAATACGTTTCAATATGGTTTTTATGTTATCTTCCACCCTGCCGGTGAGTTCACCATGCTCCTTCAACTCCATTACCACCGAAAAGACTTCACTGCGCATATAACCCAGCGCTTCCATCGCTTCCAGCACATCCTCAATCGTACGATCAACGCCCCCGTCGCTTTTTATACTGACAGTAGTGTGTTTCCCAATCTTGTCCTTGAGCTCAAACACCAAACGCTGGGCAGTTTTTTTGCCGATGCCCGGAGCCGACAGCAACCGTTTCTCATCCCCACTGGCCACAGCCTGATAGAATTCAGAGGGCTCAATACTTCCCAGAATATTCATCGCTCCCCTCGCCCCAATGCCGGAAACGGTTAAAAGCAATTTAAACAAGCTAAGTTCTTCTCTTTCCATAAAACCATACAGCTTCATCTCATTGTCAAGCACCTGTAAATACGTATAGACCATCGCCTGTTCTCCCATCGAGGGTAAGGAACCAAAAGCCCTCGAATGAACCTGAATCTCATAGCCAACCCCATTTACGTCTAATAAAATGGAATCTTCATCATATGCAAACAGATAACCACGAATAAATGATATCATACGGATGTCCCTCCTTTATAGACTTTAGCCATTCGGTGCGAATGGATGCAGCAAATCGCAATTGCCAGTGCATCTGCTGCATCGTCTGGTTTGGGTATGTTTTGCATGTGCAGTATGTTTTGCACCATGAGCTGTACCTGTCGCTTATCTGCACTGCCATAACCACAAACGGCTTGTTTGACCTGCAGCGGCGTATATTCATAAATCTCCAGATTACGGGCCGCCGGAGTCATCATCAAGACCCCTCTGGCCTGTGCAACGGTGATTACCGTTTTAGCATTCTTCTGGTGAAAAAGCTGTTCAATG
The DNA here is from genome assembly GCA_034659475.1 of Bacillota bacterium. Lineage (GTDB taxonomy): Bacteria > Bacillota > Syntrophomonadia > Syntrophomonadales > Syntrophomonadaceae > JAYEHK01. The sequence goes on from JAYEHK010000026.1 coordinate 24,485, forward strand.
GCAACCGCCTCTGGCAGGTACTCATCCAGAATTTCATTCAACTCCTGGTGAATTTTTAATAACCGCAGATGCATCTCCATCTCGGGAGGCGTCCTGATGGTTCCATAATGAATGAGTTGTTCCTTCCCCTGAAGATAATCCACAACCCCAATTCCCGTCGTCGCCGTCCCCGGATCAATTCCCAGTACCCGCAAAAGCCCTTCCCCCATCCCCAGAATATTTCTTCCATTAATATTACTGCAAATCCCGCCCAGATGCCATTCGTAAACCCACAAAAAAAGAGCAGAACTTTTCATTCTGCCCGATCATTTACTGACGCCTGTTTCGCAAAAGACAGTTTATGCGACATAAAGTTGGTTGGTTGGTCAGTTGGTTAGTTGGACAGTTGGAAAACTGAATAGGGTGTAGAATGGGACAAGCGGTGTCTGACCCCAACAATATTGGAACTCTGCGTATCTAGATAATTGGGTGGTAACGCT
>JAYEHK010000027.1:0-6080 GCA_034659475.1 Bacillota bacterium
AAATTATTTCCATTCTACCAAGGCCCAGTTTAAATAAACCTTTTGTGTTTCCGCATCTATGACCCTGAAGTGAATAAGATTGTCTCCCATTTTCCACATTTGAGTCTTGATGGTGCACCCCGGAAGGAGTGGAGACGTAATACGAGTTTTGAAACGTGTCAACCTCTCAGGTTCTCCTGGGAACAATGTTTTAATGATATGACGGCAGGCAACTCCCGCAGTACTCACAGCATGAAGAATTGGTTTTTCATAACCAATTTCTGCAGCATATTCCCAATCAGCGTGCTGAGGGTGATAATCCCCCTGCAATCTGTAAATCAGTGCCTGATTCAAAGGAATCTGCTCCGATACCTCATAATCTGGTTCCCTGTCCGGAATTTCCACGATGTCCTTCGGGGGTTTGGGACCGCCAAAGCCACCATCATAAATCAAACAATCCCAACTTTCGTTGGTAAATAACAATGTGCCTGATTCATCGTAGGTGTCTCCCACATGCTGCGCTAGCAAACCTTTCTCGGCACCACGATCATATAGTCCCTTAAGCAGCACATACGTACTTAATTTACCTGACGTTTTTGTTATTGGCTGGTGAAATTTTACATCGAATCCCCAATGGAGTGATCCTGCATAATTATAGCCATAATCAATGGTTTTAGTGACGATCTGGTCCACGATAGGCATGGCTCCAAATATAGGAAGAACTTTTAAGTCCTTTTCGTAAACATATTCCAAGTCAGTTTTGCCATCAGCACCAGCACCGCAACCGAGTCCGAGAAGCATCAGTTCTTTGAAATCGTATTCCCGTTCAAAAGGTCCAAATGTTTGCCCAACCATTTCCATCTTAATTGCCATTTTTATCATCCTTTCTTTTCAACACATAATCCCAGCAAAGGGAGCCACCACTTACGACTGTTTTAACATCGCCTTGCGTTAACCACCACCTTTACGGCTATCTATATATTAGTTAAAGTGTTATTTCAGCAATTTCTTTTCTACCTTACATGTGCAGGTTTTGGGCAAAGAGTTCCTTATTTCTATAAAGGACGGTACTTTGAATTCAGCCATACGTCTCCTGCAATATTCCATGATCTCCTCAGCACTAAGCACTTCACCATCTTTAAATATAATAAAAGCCTTCACCGCCTGGTCTCGAATAGGATCAGGCACACCTATTACCGCCGCTTCCGAAATTTTGGGATGACACATGAGGATATTTTCAATTTCAGTGGTAGAAATATTTTCTCCAGACCTTTTAATCATATTCACCTTGCGGTCAACAAAATAAAACCAGCCTGAATCATCAACATAACCCTTATCACCTGTATGCATCCATCCCCCGGGCTTCAAGGTTCTTGCTGTTGCTTCCGGATCATTATAATATTCCTTCATAATAGTTCTGCCGGGTATGCCCTTTATATAGATCTCGCCGATACTATTAGGAGGAAGTTCATTTCCTTCCTCATCAATAATTTTTGCCTCATAAGATAGTCCCGGTCTGCCTATAGAAGGCCAGTTTCTTTCTCCAAATGGAAAGTCGCCGATTACTCCCACGAGAGATTCGGTTAAGCCGTAAGAATTAAACAATCGCACATTAAACCGTTCTTCAAAAGCATTCTTTTCTTGGTTAGTAAACGCAAGGAAAAAGAACATTTGGCGAATACAATGGTCTTTTTCCCATTCCTGCTCTGGCTGTAACATCAGTGTGCGAGCCATCATTGGCATAGCCTGTGTAATCGTTGCCTTATAATCGCAGATCTGCTTCCAAAACCTACTTGCGCTGTATTTTTCCACGGCAATCATGGTTGCACCAACAGTAAGTACCGGCATTAAGGCAGTGAGCTGAAAATCAACATGAAAAGCAGGTTCAATACTTAAATAACGGTCCTCATACCTAAACGCACCCTGCCAGGCAGTAAAAACACCTGCATATAATAAATTGCAATGGGTAAGAACAACTCCCTTTGGCTTTGATGTTGTACCTGATGTAAACAAAACTTCCGCAACATCTTCACTGCTTAAAGGTCTGAACTCCTTCAATTGCCCGGGCTGTTTCCCCTGATTTTCCCCAAAGTTTATGGTACCGGGAATTTGTTTTTCACTTCTTGTCAGCACTATATTTTTAATACCTATATCATTGTTCGGTATTCTTCTTTCATAAATAGGTAAAAACTTTTCTTCAATAACTACGGTAGCAACACCGCACTTTTTAAGAATATATCCACATTCCTCTTGTGTGTAGTGTGTGTTTAAAGGAACCAAAACAGCTCCTATTTTTGCGAGTCCAAACCAACACATCAAAAATTCAGGGCAGTTATGCAACTGAATTGCAACCTTTTCATCCTTTTTTATTCCTAAATCGAGAAAAAGATTGGCCGTCTTATTAATTTCTTCATTAAATTGCGGATAGGTAAATTCACTAATGCTACAATTGCGATCATGAAAGATCAAAGCGGTTTTTTCACTATCAAGCTGGGCCAGCTCATCCCACATATCTCGCAAAGTCTTATTTCCTACTATATCCATTTCTGTACCTCTTAAAGTAATAATATCTTTGGCAATGAGTAGATGCTGTTATTAGAGACATAGACTGGGGAAATATGAGAATGGTTCCCTAGAATGCATTGCTACAACTTATTAAACTATAATAAATCCCCGGTCTCTTCTCCTCTAACCCATATAAACCATCATTATCATTTTAATATGATCGCTTATTGATTACCCGTATCGGAATTCTACACCCATTGTGCCTTCAGGAAACTCCCATTTCTTCACAATTGTACCTAAGCATAAAACTCTACAAGTACCGCATTCCAAACAGCCAGCATAATCAAAGAATAAGGTTCCATCTTCATTGAGCTTGTACAATCCTGCCGGACACGCATTAATAAGTTTCATTTTCTCCTTCATATCAGGATAAGCAGGATCTATCTCTATATGGGCATTCCCTTCATCGACAAAATATTTATTTACTCCCAATTTCTCTTCAACAGTCATACTCATACAGATTTCACCCCTTTCAGTCCGTCCTTTACCAGATTCTTAAGACCAACAGCCTTTAAATGCTTCATAGCCTTTTTCCGTAATGGAACAGCAGGCTTACCGTCAATAACAAACATATCTGTCATAATCCCTGATATCATAGACGGATATTGGTTGAACATACGGGGATTCTCCATAAAGGCAGGGAAATTCTTATAAAGAGAAAGATCCTTCATTATGAAGCTATTATCCAGCATATTCTTGTAGCTTTTAAGAGAGGCTGAACTGAAATCGCCCTTTTCTTTTGCTTCAATAACGGCTTTTGCCGCTAACTCTCCGGAGCTAATAGCCAAATCCATACCTCTTACCATATAACCGATGTTTAAACAAAATCCTGCCGCATCGCCACAAATCAGGAAGCCGTCACCATATAAGGTTGATACCATTGATAAACCTGCTTCCGGTACAACATGTCCACTTCTTTCAACCAGCTTGCCATCCTTAATTAAAGGCGCTATTTCAGGGTGATTGCAAAAGGCTGTCATCATTTCATCTATTGTTTTGTCGCTTTCTCCTATATGCTCAATACCCAGAACCAAACCAATAGAAATGCTTTCCTTGTTGGTATACAGGAAGCCTCCGCCAACCAGCCCATTGCTTGGTGAGCCAGCAAATAAACATGAGGCTCCTTCATCACCGGTTAAGCCAAAACGATCCTCAATAACCTTTGCCGGTAGCTCATATACTTCCTTGACTCCCACAGAAACCTGAGAAGGCTTAACCCTTTTTCTTAGGCCTGCTTTTTCAGCTAATATAGAATTCACACCATCTGCCAGAATCACTACATCGGCCTTCATTTCCTCACCGCCGCAGATAACACCTGTGACCCGATTGTTTTCTACAATTAATTCGTCTACCTTAATCCCTGCTGCAGCTATTGCTCCCGCCTCTTCTGCCTTGTCAAAGAGCCAACGGTCAAACTCACCACGCAAAACCACATAAGAATCACTGCCTGTCTCTGCCAAGCGGGGAGAACGATAATTCATAGTTGCCGCATCATTGTCAGTCATCATACTGATACGCTCTCTAACAACTCGTCTCTCTACCGGTGCTTCCTCTGCAAAGTTGGGAATTAATTTTTCTAAACTGTGCGCATAGAGGCGACCTCCGGTCATATTTTTAGCACCACCGAAATTACCTCTTTCAATGATTAGAACCTCCAAACCCTGCTGTGCCAAAACATAAGCAGCAGTAGATCCAGCCAGGCCTCCCCCTACGATAATGGCGTCAAATCTTTCCTCGCTCAATTCTTGTCACCACCTTAATAAGTAAATAGAACATCTAATTCTGCGCTTTCATTTTTGCCACGATTTGCGGGAGAACATTATATATATCCCCTACAAGACCAATATCAGCTTGTTTGAAAACCGGTGCATTTTTATCCTTGTTAATGGCCACCAATGTTTTCGCTTGGTTTACGCCTACCATGTGCTGAATTTGACCTGATATGCCTAGGGAAATATAGATGTCCGTCTTCAGGAAAACGCCGGATACTCCAATATAGCGTTCCTTACTCATCCACTTCTCACCTTCAGCTATCGGTCGACTGCATCCCAGCTCGGCTCCTATTAATGCTGCAAATTCTTCCGCCATCTTCAGATCTTCTTTGGCTGCAAACCCTCTTCCAACGCCAACAACGCGTTTCGCAGCACTTAGATTTACTGCTTCACCCTGTTTGGGACGGGTTTCCAGAACACGAATACCAGTATTGTCAACACCCGGATTGACTTCGGTTACCTTACCCTGTCTAGTTACATCCTTAGGCATTTCTTCAAATACACCTGTTCCTACCGTTACGACAACTGTATCCGATAACGCTTTTTCTGTTCTAATCGCTGCACCACCGTAAACCATGTGTTTCGCGATAATGCTGCCATCCTCTACGGTAAGCTCTGATACATTCGACAATGCACTGGTAGCTAACCCCGATGCAATCCGTCCGGCCATCAGCTTGCCGCGTACAGAAGAATAGACCATCACTAAGTCTGCCTTTTCTGCACGCAGCAATTCTGCAATAGATTTGGAATATGCTTCAATCATCACTGAATTCCCAGGCTGTCCAAACAGGTATACCTGGTCAGCCCCTGATGCAATGGCTTCTTGCGCTTCGTTTTGATCACCAAATAGAACGACAGATACCTGATCACCAAGTTGGCGTCCTCCGCCGCACAGCTCTCCTACGGCTTTTTGATCATCGGTTATTACCCAAACATTATTTACAGTCATGAAATCTTCACCTCTTTTTTCTAATTACTTCAATTCAGCACTAAGCAGCTTCACAAAAACATCCACAACATCGTCGGATTCGCCTTCCAGGATATTTAACCGGCGTTCCATCTGTTCAGGTGCCAGCGTACTGAATACCATACTGGCCGGTTGACTATCCGCGACTTCGATTTCGGATAGACTGAGTTTGGTCACCGGTTTCTTATTGGCTGCAATAATATCTTTCATCCCTGCGATACGTGGGACATTTATTTCAGATGTAACAGACAAGACTGCTGGTAAAGTGATTTCCAGGACTTCAATCGCATTTTCCAGTGCCCGTTCAACAATGACTTTATCTCCCTGGGGCGTAATTTTATTGACAGCATTAACGACTGGTATGCCTAATAATTCACCTAATTGATTGCCAACCTGTTGTGCATACAAATCAGACGAACCTGCTCCGCACAGAACCAGATCAAACTCACCCATTTTCTTAATTGCAGCCTCCAAAACTCTCGCCGACTGATAGGTGTCCGCCTGCTCCATTGTCTCATCCATAACCAGATAAAGGTTATCCAGGCCTCTGGAAAGGATATCTTTTTTTAGTTTAGAATTATCCAGGATTTTGCCGCCTGCGCACAAACCAGACAACTGGCCCCCTGTAGCCTCAACAATTTGTTTGCCTGCTTCTACAGCATTCAGATCATATTGACCAAATTTCCATTCCGCTTTTTCAAAGGATATCTGTCTGTCTTTTGCAACCACAATATCCTGTTCTTCAGGTACTGCTTTACAACATGAAATAACTCTCATCTTTTCACCTTCTCCTTCAT
>JAYEHK010000028.1:0-24491 GCA_034659475.1 Bacillota bacterium
ATTTAATTTAGGAGTGTTTTAATAAATGGATATCAATTTAAAAAATAATAAAGGATTGTTAAATAATGTTCATCCTGCGGAGGTTTTGGAAGAAGAATTTTTAAAACCTCTGGGGATAACTTCCTATCAGTTAGCAAAAGAGACGAATATTCCTCAAACTAGAATATCGGAAATATTAAAAAAAAGAAGGTCAATTACTTGTAATACAGCTTTAAAATTTGCTAAATACTTTGGGACTACCCCTCAATTTTGGATAAGCTTACAAAACAGTTATGATTTAGAAGAAGAAAACAAGAGGATACAAGAAGAATTAAACTGTATTAAACCACACAATCTAGTGTTGTAGCTCCCTGATAGTTCAAGGTATGGTATTGTATCCCTAACAGAAAGTCGCGGTACATCTAATGTAGCGCGACTTTCTATGCGAAAAAATCTCTGATATTATTAATTGCATTTAATTAAATCTCCCTTTTTTAAAAAATTGTTAGTTGCTGAAATGAAACAGGAGCTTCTTCTTGTAGTAGTTTCCCCGTAAGTACAAACATAGATTCATACTGTTTTTCCGTAATAGTTAGTGCTCTAATGGAGCCATTATTAGGAATGATTTTCTGCTGTATGATTTGCTGCCACAGTCGTTTATTCAACGGCTTCTTTGCAGATAATTGATTTTGAAGTATCTTTAATTGTCGGGAGTGTACATTTAAGGGCAGGAGAACTCCACAGGGCATATGCTGATCATTGCAGACGTAAACTGCACTGCCGTTTAAGGCTAATTTCTGCAGGGCGTGACTGCTGATCTGAACTCTGCTGCTTTCAATAATCAGAGTATTAATATCTTCAATAGGAATAGAATGCTTTTGGTCAGAGTCTATAATAACCTTAAGCTGTTTGTCCTGGCTTTTTACTCTGGCGCTTCTACTAACGACGACGTTACGATAAGCGATGATTCTCACCTCTCTTAGTCTGTACAGGGAAATATTGTCTGGTTTCTTTCTTGACCAAGTTGCGTTTGCCTAATACGTCTACATTCCATTTTTCTAATATTACAAGACTTTTAACGCCTAAACTAGGGATAGCGTAAGAACTGTCATGACTCTCCACACTGATGGAGGCATTTGATATTCCAGCCTTAATGTAATAGACATAAGCATCTTTTAAGGTTGTTTTAGTATTATCCCAACAGGTAGCATCGACGCCATTTTTATGAACGAATCTGACCAAATCATTTGGATAAAGACTGAATACAAAATCTTCCTCCTGCATCTCCGGCCATAGTTCATATGGTTTTGAATGTGTTGCGGCCTTGTTAGGTAAAGTCGGTTTGACAGTATCTGATACATAAATTGGAACCCAGAAGTACCCGTCACTTCTTTTAAAGACATCTATGCGCAACATATCGCCGTTGGCAGCAATGCCATTGCCCACGCTTACATTGAGATTGCTCTTGTCAAAGATTTTTACTTTCTTTACCTGTGATGCAGGTTTGCCAGGTGCAGCTGGTTTATAAAAAGGTTCTTTAAAAGCAGTCTCACCGTTGCCGTCATATTTTTGCAATTGTGTTTTGAGTGCTTCATAGAGTTTTTTATCGCTGTTGGGGTTATAATAGCTATCGATTTCGCCGTTTTTATCTAGTTTCAGTTTGGTAATAGGGACTTTAGAAACAGTTTGGCCTTGTTCTTCCAATCGGGCGCTTCGAACGGTTTCTTTATGAGCAGAACCGCGGTTCTTATGTCTGGGCATGCGTGAAACAAAAATAGTTTCTATATTTTGTGGGTTCAAATAGCTCTTAAAATTATAGGCGCTAATTTTTGCAGCCGGATCGGTACTTAAGCGAGCTTCCAATTCTAAATGGAAGTTTTCCCAGGGTTCAACTAATTTAGTCCCGAAATGTTCATGTCTTGTGTTAATAACTTCACCGGTTCCATAATCAAACAATTGATTTTTACTAAATCTGGCTTCCTGATACTGACTGTAGCGGGTGATTTGTTGAATCATGTTTTCTGATATACAGGCAACGACAGCTGCATCCATAGCATGATGTAAATCACCTGCCAGTCGGTCTTTTTTTAAGCCCCAGCGTTTTCTCATATAACTTGTTATGCTGCCATTTACAGCAATAACTCTACGTTTGCCCAGGTTTTCTGCGGGTGCAAACTGGAGGTAATCACGAATGTAGTTCAACATAAATCTGGAGATGTATTTGGTATCATTCAATTGGCGATCTTTCCATTTAATGCGGTCTTCTTCGGTAATGGCCTGTTTTAATAGGTGTTGTTTCTTTCGCTGGTTTTTAATACTGGTGTTGACCCAGACTTCAAAACGTTCTAATTTATCTGGGCTATTTTTCATATATTCAAGAGGCAGGAGGTTACCCTTCTGACGATTTTCGTTGCTTTTGACCAGTACCTTATTTGCATAACTGTCATTAAATGAAATGCTGAACGGAATAATATGGTCTACGTCAGCAATCCCTAGATCAAAAAGCTGTGAAACAGGAATGGTGTCTCCTGAATAGGCGCACCGTCCATCCTGTTCCTGCCATAATTTCATCTTGACAATATCCTGACCAGTTGGGTTGGGATGGCCATATTCGATGATTTTATTTTTAATTGCATCATTTAAGTCAGCATTTTCTTTCATCTGTTTTTCTATTTTTTTTCGATCACTAAAATTCTTGCCCATTTCACGAGTCATTTCGATACAGATGAGCTGGGGGCTTCCGTATTTTCGTATCACTGCATTAATTACCTTGATCGATTGTGAGATAGCACGACGGACAACAGGGTTAGTTATATCTGCTAACTGATCATTATTAGCAGGAAGATATACCAACTTATCCTGGTTATCATGGCCGCGAAAATTGTATCCGGCTAGTGTAGCTGCTTCTGAATAAACGTGTCCCTTCTCCAGATGGGGTAAAATGTTTCCTATTGCTGTTAGGGAAAGATGGCCAAAACCGCGGAAAGATAACGGTAACAGCTCGTCAACATCGTACTTTGTTAAGCCGCCTGCAATGAGTTTTTCGGCAATCGTTGCTTCATTTTTATAGAGTGTGAGTGCTTCTCCGATAAGGTTCAGTTGGTCATGAGTTAATTGTTTAATGCGACCTTTGTTTACTTTATCAAGGGATTTACGGATTTCATGATATGACTTCAAATAGTTGAATTTTGTTTTTTTCTCAGTATCGTCAATTCCTGACTGATCATATCTTACGTCATTAAATTTTTGATCTGAAGAAAGCTGAAGGACCTTACGCAAATCACTATATTTCAGATCAGCCTTATCATGAGCAAGCGATACAATTGATTGACGTTCATCGTTGTTCAGACATCGGCTTTGTTGATTCACGTCTATAACCTGCAGATGGTTTACCTTTTGATATAGGTTAAATAATTCAAAAGAATAGCAAGCCTTAGCAGCGCGTGGGAGTTCTTTTTCAAAGGTACATTTGCCGACCATTCTTTCTATCAGGTTACCGGCATAGGGACTGGGCTGCCCGGGGCCTTCGTCAAACGAGCGCTGGCTGGATACCGTCTTGGTATATTGGTTCTCAAACTCTATTGCAGCAGAAGGGTTTTTATATTTGCGCTGGGCTTCAAAAAGCACAGCAATTTCATTTAATACCTGTTCACGGCCAATCGTATGAGAATAATCAGCTTCTTTATTTCGCTTATGTGAGGAGAATTTTTCATCCATATACAGCATTTCACCAACCGTACGGTATGACTTTTGTTCCAAAAGGTCATGGTTTTCTTTTACAGCTGCCAGAAGTTTGCCAGCTTCTTTATCTTTGCTGTCGCTTTTTCGGTTAGATTTAAAACCACGACGCTGTGCCAGATGGATAAGGACTCTAGCCCATTCTTCTCTGGTAAGCAAGCGATCAAGACCTTCAGTACGTAGTGCATAGACATCAGGTGATTCGTAGTTGTCATGATAAAGAGAAGTGAGCTCGTTAACGGAGATTAATTTAATCTCTTCCATAAGGAGTTTTATGCGTTCCAGTCGGTGGCTGTGGCGACGAATACGGCGTCGTGCACTACGAGCTTCTCGCCGAGGTAAGGCAAGTGAAGATCCATCTTTTGGGTGTTCAGCACGATCAAATATGCGAACCCCTAGGTCAACAATCTGGAAGGGGTCTTCATCTGAATTGTGTGCTAATACTGCCCAGCCAACAGATGTAATTCCAATATCCAATCCTAAACGATAATTCATGGCAACATCTCCCTTAAAATGCCTCATAAAGATGATAGCCCAACATTGTTGGGCTATCAGAGCTTTGCGGTGTACTACCTTATTGCAGCAACCACATGGTTCAGGGTATGGTACTCCCTGCCCCTAATAAACCATATCATGGACTAATAGGGAAATAATTATGCAAAAATTTACATTAAAAATAAAAATTTTCCGAGGGGATTAATAAATGGTGATAATCGTAAAGAATAGCAGTTTATGCTAGGTTTAATAATGAAACCGACACTACTAGTAAAGTTTATCAGTTTAGGAAAAAGCAAAGCCCGTTTACGTTACCGGCTTATTCAAGAAAAATCTCCCTATCTGTTACAGCACGCATATAATTCCGTAGACTGGTATCCGTGGGGGAAAGAGGCTTTTCTTAAAGCAAAAAAAGAGGATAAACCGATATTCTTAAGCATCGGATACAGCACCTGCCACTGGTGCCATGTAATGGAGCGGGAATCGTTTGAAGATGAAGATATTGCGAAGATTCTTAATCATGATTTTGTGTCGATTAAGGTGGATCGGGAGGAAAGACCTGATGTTGACGCAATATATATGAAGGTTTGTCAGGGGTTAACCGGGCATGGTGGGTGGCCTTTGACGATTATTATGACGCCGGAGCAGGAGGCGTTTTATGCAGCAACCTACCTTCCAAAGGAGAGCAGGGGAGGGATGCCAGGTTTAACCCAGGTGTTAGATCAGATTGCTCGTGTTTGGAGGGAGGATCGGGACAAAATTCTTCATACCAGTCAGCAGATTACTGATTGGTTACAGCCAGAGGGTTCCGGTGCAGAAAATGAAAATATTGATGGGGACGTTATAAATCAGGGATATTATGATTTCAGTGGTCTATTTGATGAACAGTTCGGTGGGTATGGTTATGAACCCAAATTCCCGTCGGCCCACAATCTGCTTTTTTTATTGCGGTATTCTTATTACAATAACGAGGAGCAGGCATTGCAAATGGTGGAGAAAACGCTTGAGAGTATGTACCGCGGGGGGATATATGATCATATTGGTTTTGGGTTTTCTCGCTATTCAACGGATCGGATGTGGTTGGTTCCTCATTTTGAAAAAATGCTCTATGATAATGCCCTCCTGGCTATGGTCTATCTGGAGGCCTATCAATTAACGAAAAAGCAAAAATATGCTGATGCAGCCAGAGAAATATTCACGTATGTGCTGCGTGACATGACCTCTCCCGAAGGTGGGTTCTATTCAGCTGAAGATGCTGATTCAGAAGGGGAAGAGGGAAAGGTTTATGTCTGGACCATGGCGGAAGTGATGGTCGTAATTAAGGATACGGACCTGTCCCAGTGACTCTCCTTGCCCAAGCTCCCAGTGCATAACCTGTCCATCTAGTACGCAAAATATTAGACCGGACGCAAGGTTTTTCATTAATTGCGACTAAAAGGAGCATGGTGATACCCGCTACATTAATGTTGACCGAAGGGAACATCATAAGTACCCGAAGGGTGAAGGGTGCTTAAGCCTTCAGCCCCTCACTAAACCAATTTTCATCGGTGGTTTTGCTTAACGATCATGGCGGGTTAATAAGTAAAGTAATTTTTGTTCATGGTAAATATGAATTTTAGGATAAATTTAGTGTAAAATACATAATAGGAACATTAAAAATAATACTAATATATAGGAGGCTTTTTTGTTATGGAAACGAGAGAATGTATAAAAACCAGACGAAGTATTCGCAGGTTTACTGATGAACCTGTTAGTGATGAGATGTTGGTGGAATTACTGGAGGCTTTTCGCTGGTCTCCTTCATGGGCTAACACGCAGGTATGGGAAGTTGTCGTTGTAAAAGATCAGGCTTTAAAAGAAAAACTGGCAGGATGTGTTCCGGAAAAGAACCCGGGTCATAAAGCGGTTCTCCAGGCTCCGATCGTATTCGCCGTTTGTTGCAAGTTGGGTTCATCGGGATATAAAGGCGGTGAACTTTTGACAGACAAAGGTGATTGGTATATGTTTGATGCTGGTATTGCGTCTCAGAACCTGTGCCTGGCTGCTCATGATTTGGGCTTGGGATCTGTACATGTTGGAACGCTTAATCATAAGGTCATTGATGAGCTTTTAGGTCTGCCGGCTGATATAAAATCTGTGGAAATAATTCCTGTCGGCCACCCGGCAAAAGAGGGTGCAGCGCCACCGAGAAAAGAACTGGAAACCTTTGTGTATGCGGATCGTTATGGACAGAAGGTAAGCTTCTAATTTACAAGCAAATCATTGTCAGCAATGGGGTCAAGAAAACCGTTCAGGTTCTCTTGACTCTTTATCTTTAGGAAGCAAATAGGAAGGGATATACTATAGAAATAGGGCTGAACCGGCTGCAAATAATGAATATAGGTGATGAAATATGGGAACGAGTTTACTAAATGTTATGGGACCGATTATGGTGGGACCATCCAGTTCACATACTGCAGGTGCAGTGCGTCTGGGTAATATCGCTCGCAGAATTGGGGGTGAGAATTTTAAAAAAGTGGACTTCTACCTGCATGGTTCCTTTGCCAGGACGTTCAAAGGGCATGGGACGGACAAAGCTCTTTTGGGAGGAGTTATGGGACTTCTGCCTTCGGATGAGGCGATTCGCGATTCGTTTACAATCGCAAAGAAACAGGGTATTGAATTTTATTTTCATACAGCCGATTTGGGCAATGTACATCCCAATACGGTTAGAATAATGATGACCAGAGGAAATTCAACCAGTTCTGAAATGACCGGATCTTCTATTGGCGGGGGGGATGTAGTGGTTATCTCTGTCAATCAAATGAAGCTGGAGTTTACCGGAAAATACCCAACGATAATTACTGTCCATAAGGACCAGCCGGGAATTGTAGCACGGGTCACATCTATCTTGTCAAAGCATGCGATTAATATCGCTTTTTTAAGGGTTTTCAGGCAGGTCAGAGGGCAGGAAGCAACGATGGTGATTGAAACGGATCAGGTCATTGGTAATCATGTGCTCCAGGAACTCCAAAACGTTTTTGATATAAATAAGATTTTGTTTATTGATACACCATAATCTTGGGATGAAATGCAATACAATTTTAGAAGGAATACATTGTGGAGGTGTACCATGTATCAGTTTACAACGGCGAAGGAGCTGCTGGACCTGTGCAGTCATACCGGATTGGATATTGCAGAGATAGGACTCCTGTCTGAAGTAGAAGAAACTGGGCGGACAAAGGAAGCCATCTGGCAGGCCATGATGAATAATAGCACAGTAATGCAGGAATCGATTGAAAAAGGAATCAAACCGGATATTCATTCTGTTGGAGGATTAATTGGCGGTAACGGATTCCGAATGTTGGAACGCTTAAAAAAACAGCCGGCTTTGATGGGGACGATGGGGGTAAAAGCGGTAAGCTATGCCCTAGCTGTTACAGAAGTGAATGCTTCCATGGGGAAAATTGTAGCGGCGCCTACCGGTGGTGCGAGTGGTGTTGTTCCTGGAATGATTTTCGCCATAACAGAAGAGCTGGAACTTACAAAAGAGGACGAAATAAAAGCGCTATTGATAGCTGCTTCCATTGGTAAAATTATTGCTATAAATGCTACTCTGTCAGGTGCCGAGGGAGGTTGTCAGGCGGAATGTGGATCAGCTGCTGCCATGGCGGCCGGTGCTGCGGTCTATTTGATGGGAGGAGATCCAGAGCAGTGTCTACAGGCGGGTGCTATGGCATTAAAAGGAACCCTGGGGTTGGTTTGTGATCCTGTGGCCGGTCTGGTGGAAGTGCCCTGTTCTAAACGCAACGCCAGTTCAGTTGGGAATGCACTGGTATGTGCAGAAATGGCCCTGGCGGGTATCCAGAGCTTCATCCCCTTCGACGAAGTTGTGGAAGCCATGTATAGAATAGGAAGAATGATGTCCCCCGACCTCAGAGAAACCGCCCGAGGCGGCTGCGCCGCAACCCCCACCGCAAGAAATTATACCAAACAGTTCTTTCGCAGTTGACAGATTATGCGACATAGAGTTGGTTAGTTGGACAGTTGGTTAGTTGGTTAGTTGGAACGGTTCAAAAGGGATGTCAATATAATTTCCTCCTCTTACACGGCAGACTATTTCAATAAGGAGTTAGGGGTGAGGAAAATGTTTGACGCGAAGCGTCTAAACCCCTAACTCTTAACCCCTTACCCCTAACCAAAGCTAGGTTAATCCCTGCCGCGGAACGGACCACGTGAGAACGGAAACAGACTCCAAAAAAAAAAGGTGCTAGGCTCTTAACTTATTCAGAAAATAAATTAGTTTCCATTACGTATTGCGAATAAGTTAGGAGCCTAGCTCCCTTCATGCAGCGTTACCACCCAATTATCTAAATACGCAGAGTTCCAATATTGTTGGGGTCAGACACCGCTTGTCCCATTCTACACCCTATTCAGTTTTCCAACTGACCAACTAACCAACTGTCCAACTAACCAACTAACCAACTGACCAACTAACCAACTAACCAACTAACCAACTAACCAACTGTCCAACTCTATGTCGCATAATCCTTATATAGCGATTCGTTTTTGCTATTCAGGGGAAAAATTTTTCCGTTTTCGGGAACAATACTGTAAGCGAGAAAATGAGAACGGAGGTTTGTTGATATTGCGCACAACGTTGTCGGTTATCGTTTTAGTATGTGTTTTGTTTGTGTTTTTTACGATGCCTGTTCAGGCAGTGGGGGATCTGGGTCAAGGGGAGAAACCGAGTAGTGCTCCGATCATCGTAGATCGAACTGATTTTCCAGCTCTATATCTAAACGAGCCTAGAATGCAGGGAGAAGCTATCTGGCTACTTCAGGCCAGGCTTCGCGAACTGGGGTATGAAATTGAGCCCAATGGTTTATATGATTTCAACACCAGTGAAACGATTCGCCTTTTTAAAATGGCTAATCAGTTAGGAACCGATGGTGTCGTAAATCGTCCTGTATGGGAAACGCTCATGTATGAACCTGATGTTAAGACTTGTTCAACAGAAGAAGAACAGCCAAAAAAAGTCAGAATCGAGATTGATGTGATCAAACACACGCTGACGGTTTTTGAAGACAATAAAGTGTCTCAAACCTATCCCGTTGGAGTAGGTAAAAGCTCCACTCCATCCCCGTTGGGGGAGTGGAAGGTTGTTCATAAAGGGGTAGGATGGGGCAATGGCTTTGGTACGCGATGGATGGGATTGAATGTCCCGTGGGGAATCTATGGCATTCATGGGACCAATAAACCATACTCCATTGGTTCATCGCAATCCCATGGTTGTATTCGTATGCAAAACCGTGATGTAGAAGTTCTTTATCCAATGATTCCGGTTGGGACACTAGTGAAAATTGTGGAAGAAGGACAGATCTTTCCTAAGAATTTTAAACCTGTGCACCTTTATCGGAAATGTTCAGGACAAAAAGTGGTGTATGTACAGAGCAGACTAAAAGAAAAGGGAATCATTTTCGATAATGCAGATGGAAGATTTGGAGCGATGACAGAACTATCACTCAAGTACTTCCAGGCCTGGCATTGTATTGAGATAACGGGAGAAACCAACGAAGAAACCTATCAAGCTTTAGGGATGATTAACGAAAGTTAGAGTGGGAGTCATTAGAAAAATGCATGTTGTTGACATATGCTCATACGTGCAGTAATCTATATATAAGCATATGTTCAATTTAATAACCACTCACAATGGAAGTTTTCCTCTTTGTAACACTCCGAAAATGCCCAAGCCTCTCTGAATGAGGGCCTTGGGCATTTTCAATTCACCTAACCGGATTATATTGTAATCGGTCTGCAATAACAGCAACACGGATCTACCAGATTTCCTATAAAAAATAATATATCACATTAATGCATTTTATTTCTAAGATCTATACGTAAAATGGAAGAAAGAGTAAAATTAAATTGGAATGTGTATTCGATTATAAAAGAGGTGGTGTAATTATGAGAATTCTGGTGGTGGGATTAGGAGCGCTGGGTAGTATTTATAGCTGTTTATTAAAGAGCAATGGACATGAAGTGTGGGGAGTTGATCAAGAAACTCTGGTACAAAAGATTGCCAAAGATGGGGTTAACGTTCACGGAATATGGGGGGATCACTCGGCCAAACTGGATGGCGTAGGAAGAATAACAGATATGCATGGCATATACGATATTATAATCGTGTGTGTTAAATCATTTCTAACTTCAGAAGTTACGAGAAGTTTGCAGTCCATTGTTTCAGAAGATACATATGTAATACTGGCACAAAATGGATATGGAAACTATGAAAAAGCGATTGAATATCTCGGTTCGGAGCGCGTAGTTCTCGCACGCGTTATCTTTGGTGCGGAGACAGAAGGAGCAGGTATTTCTAAAGTAACCGTTATTGCGGATGATGTGCTGCTGGGCTCGCCGGAGAATGTGATTGATATGAGAGTACTGAAGGATCTTGCCGATGTATTTGGAGATGCGGGTATTCCGACTCGCGCTACAGATGAGATTATGAAATACGTGTGGGGGAAAATCATTTATAACTGTGCCTTAAACCCATTGGGAGCTATTCTCGAAACAACCTATGGACAGCTGGCGATGGACAATCAAAGTAAGGTCATTATGGATGGCATTATTAAAGAGATTTTTGAAGTTCTGGCAGTGATGAAACAAGAGACCCTCTGGCCCAATGCAAAAGCATATATGGATGAATTCTATGATGAATTGATTCCCGCCACACGGAATCATCATTCCTCCATGCTTCAGGACGTTCAAGCAGGTCGAAGGACAGAAATAGATTCACTAAATGGTGCGGTGTGTGAATTGGGAAAAAAATACGGTGTCCAGATTGTAGCCAATGAAATGGTGCGAACCATGTTAAAGAATAAAGCATTGCTGGTGAATCCGCAGGGGTAACGACTGAATAAGGGATAAGAGGTTGGCTTCCTATCCACTCACTGTCTCAGGCGATAACCAATGATGAAAATAGGTGCCGCGTGAGGGCGAGTCACGGGGACAGGTCCGCATCCATAATAGTGAACGCAGTAAACATCAGCGTCCTATTTACACGAACGAAGTGAGTATCAGTTGCACCTGTAAGGTGTGGTACCCGTTAGGGTGTGTCTATTTCAACGTCTATTTTCTAATTAACCACCCATGGCCGCGAGCCACAACCACCGATGAAAATCGGTGAGAGGTAAGGAACCCCTTAACCAATAAATAAAATCCGTGTTAATCCGGGAAATTCGTGTAATCCGTGTCTATTAAACCTATTTTCTAATTAATTTATCAGCAGAACCTTCCCCGTGATCTACTAAAAATTCGTACCTCCACGGATGCCTGATTCAATATTATTAATATGAACTAACATCTGTTTCTTAGCTTCTTCTGGTTTTCGTTCGAGAATGGCTCGGTAAATGGCTTCGTGTTTTTGGTGTTGCATAGAGATTTTCCCGGTCACTGCGGAATGAACTGTGCATTAAGTCAGCAACTGTGTTCATGATACGAAGCAAGATGGTATTTTTGGTCGCTTCGGCGATGGCAAAATGAAAGCGTAGATCAGCTGCCACGGCTTCTTGCACGGTGCTGGAAGCTTTCATTTTTTTCAGACTTTTGTCAATTTTATTTAGGTCTTCCTGGGAAGCCCGCTCGGCTGCGAGGGCCGCTGATTCGGATTCCAGTACCCGCCTCACTTCCATCATCTGGGCACCGGGATTTTGTTCTACTGCCAGCACCAGGGCAAGTGGCTCAAAGGTTTCCTGATCATTGGTCTGTCTGACAAAGGTACCTTCTCCGGGTCTAATATCAAGAATGCCGATTGCTTCAAGTGCTGTTAATGCTTCTCGGACTGAAGCCCGGCTAACCCCTAAAGACTCTGCCATGTCGCGTTCTGAAGGAAGTTTATTTCCCGGTTTGAGCTCACCCCGCTTAATCATTTCCTTCAGCTGTTCCACGATTTCCTCATATATTTTTTTTGTCTTAATCGGCTGAAAGCTAATATCAACCACCTGCTTTTCAATTAATTTTCAAGATAACATATGGCACAGTAGACAGATTATGCGCGACAAGAGAGGTTGAATGGACGCTGACTCACGCGGACTTTTTGGACCTTCGCGGACCCATTTTTATTTATTTGATATTGATTCCCATGCAAAAGCCAACAAAGCTTCTTATTAAAAAGAATAATGTTTTTCGCAAGATTTACAAATGTGTTCTGACCCCATTTGTTACTGATTCCTCAAGTTGGCTAACGTTTGCCTTATTTGCATTGGTTAATTCTAATTCATCGGAAGATCAAGCATTCTTGATGAGTTAAAGAAAAATATTAAAAAAGTCCGCGAAAGTCCATTAGGTCCGCGTCAGTCCGCGTCTATTCAACTTCTCTCCTTACTGCGCATAATCTGTATTCTGCGACACATGATTTGTTTTTATTGTACAGTAAAGCCAGGGGATATGAAAACTGATTTCTTTGTGACAGAATCGATGGGTGGGAAGAGAAGGGGGCGAAAAGGAGGGATGAATGCTGTCATCCCTCTTTGGTGATGTTTCTGTTGTGTAGATCAGGCGATATTTGTTATTTCGCGAACGGGCAGATGTTTAACATAATCCATGCCTGCTTCAATGGTCTTCTGATTAAGCGGCATTTTATCCAGATATCTGCCTTTAAAGGTCTTGACCAGATACTCATAAATATTTTCGTTGTTTACCATCTGGGTAAGTTGTAACAGTGCACCCAGCATTACCATGTTGGACCCGCGGGAAAAGCCGGCCTCATCTGCCAGTTCCTGACAGGGGATTTCATAGCTGTCAATATCGTCCCTGACGGTGTCCCGGTGAATCAGAGATTGATTTACCAGCAGAAGGCCACCTTTTTTGACCAAGGGTTCAAATTTATCCAGGGAAGGATGGTTCATAGCGATAATGGTTTCGGGAAAAGCAACCACTGGTGAACTGATCTCGTCTTCTGAAATAATGACGGTACAGTTGGCAGTTCCACCTCGCATTTCGGCTCCGTAGGCGGGTACATAAGAAACGTGCTTACCCTCGCACATTCCTGCATGAGCAAGAAAAAGTCCCATCGATAAAACACCCTGACCTCCAAATCCTGCCAGTATCATTTCTCTTTTCATTCTTTATTCACTCCTTTATTTTTCAAAACGAACCTGCAGATGATGGGTCGGTAGGTACTTTGTATTCACCCAGCGGGTAAACCGCTGTCATGTTTTCTTCTACATGTTTTAAGGCCTGCAGGGGGTTCATCCCCCAATTTGTAGGGCAGGCCGATAAGATTTCAACCATACTGAATCCCAAGCCGGCCATCTGCGTTTCAAAAGCTTTGCGAATGGCTTTTTTGGTCTTGTTTACCTGGGCAGGATTAAAGACTGCTGTCCGTGCAATGTAGGCTGCTCCATCCATGGTTGCCAGCATCTCACATACCTTCATGGGATAACCTGCCTGTTCACGGGTTCTTCCTTTCGGTGTGGTGGATGTCTTCTGACCTAACAGAGTGGTAGGAGCCATTTGTCCTCCTGTCATCCCGTACAGACTGTTGTTAACGAAAATAATAGTGATGTTTTCTCCGCGCACGGCTGAATGAACCATCTCGGTTGTTCCAATGGCAGCCAGGTCTCCATCGCCCTGGTAGGTGAAAACCAGTTTATCGGGGTGAACTCGTTTCACACCCGTTGCAACTGCCGGTGCTCTTCCGTGGGATGGACCGATTCCATCAAAATTAAAATAGTTGTAAGAAAAAACTCCGCATCCAACGGAACCGACTCCGATGGTTTGACTCTGCAGGCCCATTTCTTCTACGACTTCTGCACACAGGCGGTGTATGATTCCATGGTTACAACCCGGGCAAAAGTGCCAGGGAACGTCCGTTAGGGTTGTGGGTTTTACATAGCCTTTTGCCATTTACTACACCTCCGTTTCTTTTCGTATGGCTTCAAAGATCTCTTCCGGAGATGGGACCAGGCCAATTCGGTTGAATAGTTTTACCGGGATTCTATCTCTTATAGACAGACGAACATCTTCAATCATCTGTCCCATACTGATTTCGGCACTAATTACTGTTTTGGCGTTCCTGGCAGCATTGTTCAAGGCCTCATCGGGAAAAGGCCACAGGGTTATGGGGCGGAAAAGGCCGGCTTTAATTCCATTTTCTCTGGCCATTTCAACCGCTGCTTTCGTGACCCTGGATGTGATTCCATAAGAAATCAGCAAGATTTCTGCATCCTCTGTTAGGTATTCAGAAGAACGTTTTTCGCATGCTTCAATGGCAGCATATTTTTCGAATAAATGGAAACAATGATTTTCCAGTTCGTCAGCTGGTAGATAAAGTGTATGCACGATATTGGGACCACGTCCCTGCATGCCTGTTGTTGCCCAAGGGCGATCCACAGCGGAGGTGACGGCCTCCGGGAATCTTACTGGTTCCATCATTTGACCCAGCATACCATCCCCGAAGATTACCACAATGGTGCGATATTTTTCAGATAACTCGAAGGCTAGCATCGTATGATCAATCAGTTCCTGTACAGAGGAAGGTGCCAGTACAATCAACTTGTAATCACCATGACCTCCGCCTTTAACGGACTGAAAATAATCAGCCTGAGAGGGGTGAATTCCGCCTAGCCCTGGTGAGCCTCGCATGATGTTAACGATAACTGCGGGTAGTTCAGCTGATGCGATATAAGAAATACCTTCTTGCATGAGTGAGATTCCCGGACTTGATGACGCTGTCATAACTCGTGCGCCTGATGCCGAAGCACCAAATACCATATTAATGGCCGAGACTTCACTTTCTGCTTGCACATAAGAACCGCCTTCTTCAGGCAGACGACGCGCCAGATGTTCCAGGACCTCCGTTTGGGGAGTAATTGGGTATCCAAAGAAATGTCGGCAGTTTGCACGAATTGCTGCTTCACCGATCGCTTCATTTCCTTTCATGAGTACTAATTCCGCCATTTCCTAAACCTCCTTTACCTCGATAATGACCTCGGGACACATGGAAGCGCAAATACCACATCCAGTACACTTCTCAAGATCCTTAACGAGGGCATAACGATAACCAAGATTATTCATTTCCTGACTGAATTCTAAAATCTTTTTAGGGCAAAATTCTATACAGAAGCCACAGCCTTTGCATCGTTCCTTTTGAAAACTAAGCTGTATCATTTGTAATTAAGCCTCCTTTTTATAGTTTGGTTTATCCATCCAGAGGAAAAACCGTGTGCTTTATAGACTAACTAGACTGCCTGATGGTCAGACCACTATATCCAAAATGTATTCGGTGTTTTTTGAAATATTCCTGCTAACTAATCAAAAAAATATATTATTAATGGAATAAACGAAATATTTTGTGAAGGATATGGTGTTGAAGAAGAGAAAAAAGTGCAAAAACTAACATGCTGCGCAATGAAAAATTGCTTTCCCTGCAAAAAACATCAAATCTACCTGTTTGAATGAATCTATCGCCCAATGGGCACTTATACGTGTAAACTCACGCATATTACTTTTTGCGGAGAAATCAAATCTGTATGTACAGGAATGAGTGTGGTGAAAAGCAAATATAAACATAACTATATATTATAGTTTGAAGTTATGGGTTGTGTGCTAAAATATAAAATGAATACATGTGAAGGAGTTGAAGTTTCACCATGAAAAAAATAGTTGATGCTCGCGGGCTTTCTTGTCCGCAACCAGTAGTGCTAACAAAAAAAGCTTTGGATATTTCTGAAATACAGGAAGTAATTACCATTGTTGATAATAAGACTGCACTGGAAAACGTATCAAAATTGGTTAATAGTATGCATTTTGAGAGTAACGTGGATGAAAAGGTTGACGGGTACTACATTGATATATTAAAAGGTGCGGATTTAGTTGAGGAAGAGAAACAAGTCAGCAGAGGAAATACTGTGATTTTGATCTGCAGCAATCTATTAGGACAGGGCGAAGCCAAACTGGGTAACATGCTTATGAAAAGTTTTATCTATACACTAACCCAAATGGAAGGCGAACTGAACGCGATCATATTTATGAATAGCGGCGTCATGCTGAGCACAGAGGGTTCAGAATTAGTTGAACACATTCAGGTGCTTGAAAGTTCAGGCGTAGAGGTTCTCTCCTGCGGAACATGCCTTGATTTTTATAATCTAGGTGATAAATTGAAAGTAGGGGACGTATCCAATATGTACACCATTACTGAAAAACTGATGCAGGCCAGCAAGGTGATCAGCGTTTAATAAGCGAGAATGACACAGGGGGACGAGGTACCTGTCCCCTTGTCCCTCCTGTGTCATTTGTGTTTTGAAAGAGGTTTGAGGAAGATGAATCAGGGGAGAAAAATAAATAATAGGAGACGGTGGTTGTGCATTTTACTGGCCGTTTTTCTGTTGACTAATGTAGTGATTATATATGGAAGTAACCATTGGATTCGAGTTACCCAGACTGTGGTTGATATAGGTGCGGGAGAGGCCTTTGATGGCTATCGGATTGTGCATATTACGGATCTGCATGCCAAAGAATTTGGGGAGGGGCAAAAGGAACTTCTTAGTAAGGTGAAAGATCTCGAACCGGATTGTATTGCGGTAACCGGTGATATGCTTGATCGTTCAGGGGATAACATCGAAGACAGCATGCAGTTTATGAATGATCTAACCGGCATTGCACCCGTATATTTTGTAGAGGGTAATCACGAAGTCTGGCATCCTCAATTTGAAGATTTTATTAAAGGACTAAGAGAGCAGAGTGTATGTATCTTAAACAATCAGTCGGTTCTTCTTGAAAAGAATGGGGAGATACTTCGAATGGCAGGGGTTCAAGATCCTTTTACAGACAGGGATGATTTACCGTTGGCACTCCGAGATTGTGATTCTAATAAAACAACAATCCTTCTTGCGCATGCACCCGAGATCTTTGGAGAGGCAGAAGAATGTGGGGTGGATTTGATGCTTGCTGGACACTACCATGGGGGCCAGATTCGCTTTCCCTTTGTCGGTGCTGTCTATGCGCCAGGAGGACATCTTTTCCCCGAATATGACAGTGGCCTCTATCAAAAGGGCAATACCTATATGTATCTATCCAGGGGATTGGGCTACACTGGCATTTGTCAGTTCAGATACCTCAACCGCCCCGAACTCGCCCTTATCATTTTGCAGTAACCGAACTTCGTATTAGACAGATTATGCGCAACAAGAGAGGTTGAATGGACGCGGACTCACGCGGACTTTTTGGACCTTCGCGGACCCATTTTTATTTGATATTGATTAGTTAGAAAATACGAATTGAAAACGCAGAATCACGCTGATGTTCGCTGATAATTAAATAATAATAAAATAGCAATAATCTGCGACAATCAGCATCCTATTTAAACGACCAGAGGGAGTATCAGCATCCTATATTACGACCAAAGGAAGTATCAGTTGCACTCTTGAGTGTGGTACCCGTAGGGTGCGATAAAATCGTTCCCATCCCTGTTTGTCCACCAATTTTCATCGGTGGTTGTGGCCTGTGACCATGGTGAGTTCCCATGCAAAAGCCAACAAATCTCCTTATTAAAAAGAATAATGTTTTTCGCAAGTTTTACAAAATTGTTCTGAACCCATTTATTCCTAATTCCTCAAATTGGATAACGTTTGCCTTATTTGCAGAGCAATTTGTATAGGTTAATTCAAATTCATCGGAAGATCAAGCATTCTCTATGAGTTAATGAAGATTATTAAAAAAGTCCGCGAAAGTCCATTAGGTCCGCGTCAGTCCGCTTCTATTCAACTTTTCTCCTTACTTAGCATTATCTGTCTAATGTGTGTTTTCAGTAAGGTTTATCTGAAAATTGCTGCGGCCTTTTTGGAGGTTGGCGATGATTCTGTGGCTGTGTTTGTCATTTTGAATTTCTTTGCGAATTTCTGAACGTTTTTGTTTCCATTGTTCATTGAACAACGATAGGATAATTAAATCCTCATATTGTCCTTGACGTTGATAGTGTTTTCGCAGACAGCCTTCCTGTACAAAACCTAGTTTACGGAGAAAGCTGATCTCTTTCTGATGAGAGGATGAGAGTTTTCTGGAGGTTTTTCTTAAATGCAGGTTCTGAAAACCGTAATTTAATGACAGATAAGCCTGCAATAATGAACAGCTATCAGGGAGGTCTATTCTTCCTAGATAAAAGGAGCAAAGAGCCGTGTCGTGTAGCTGATTAATGTGAGAAAACGTAGACAAACCAACCGGTATTCTACCGATTTCAAAGAGTAAACAGAGCGCTTCCTTCTGTGCAAGGGTATCATACCATTCCGTCAATTCATCGAGTGCGACAAAGCGATTGCTTATCATGGATGAACGGACGTGTTTGGTGTTTCTCCAGTGCAGCACGGTTTTTAAATCTTCTTTATTGATTGGTCGCAGTTGGCTATCTTCAATTTTCAAGAGAATCCCTCCGTAGAGAAAATTGTTTCCTGTTAATGTACATTCTATTTCCTACCTGTACTAAAATATATGATGAAAAAGGTCCCAGCGTGCACACCAGGTTCTGGTTTCAGTGTCGCAGTAGGCAGATTATGCGACGTAAAGTTGGTTAGTTGGTCAGTTGGACAGTTGGTTAGTTGGTTAGTTGGTTAGTTGGTTAGTTGGTTGGTTGGTCAGTTGGTTAGTTGGTTAGTTGGTTAGTTGGTTAGTTGGTTAGTTGGAACGGTTCAAAAGGGATGTCAATATAATTTCCTCCTCTTACACGGCAGACTATTTCAATAAGGAGTTAGGGCTCCCTTCATGCAGCGTTACCACCCAATTATCTAGATACGCAGAGTTCCAATATTGTTGGGGTCAGACACCGCTTGTCCCATTCTACACCCTATTCAGTTTTCCAACTAACCAACCAACTGACCAACTGTCCAACTAACCAACTGACCAACTAACCAACTGTCCAACTAACCAACTGACCAACTAACCAACTGTCCAACTGACCAACTAACCAACTGTCCAACTTTATGACGCATAATCTGTATACTGTGTCACATTAACCCAGCTTTTTATTAAAAATGAAAGCTTCAGGCAGGAATTTTGTGAGTAATACTAGAAAAAATTAGTTATTATGTGTATTCTGGTTATAGGTGATAAGCATAATTAGCAGGCTGAGGAGGGTATAATATGGCAGAAGAGATTCAATTGGTTGTATTTAAATTGAAGACAGCAGAAACCGTTTGTGAGTATGGTGTGCCGATTACCAAAGTACAGGAGATTATTCCTATGGCGACTCCTACCAAGTTGCCCCAGGTGCCTGATTTTGTGGAAGGGATCATCAATTTGCGCGACAGAATTATTCCTATCATAGATATCAAAAAGAGATTTGGGATGTCTGCTTCTGCGGTTACCGGCGAAAGTAGAAGTGTAGTGGTAGAGGTAGAAGGGCAGACCGTAGGGATCATTGTCGATGAAGTCAGCGAGGTGTTAAGGCTTTCTACGGACAATATTGAAAGCCCTCCGGCAGTTATTGGAGGAATAGCGGCTGATTACCTTACGGGGGTCGGAAAAGTCGAGGAAAGACTGCTCATTTTGCTCGATATGGATAAGATTCTCACCGAAGGGGAAAAAACAGAGCTGGCATTGGTGGGAGAATAATCCCTTAGCCCGAAATGTGCGCCCTGGAATCGAATTTGATTTCAGGGTGTTCGTGTATCCGGGTGAGGGGTGAGGGGTGAGGAGTGAGGAGTGAGGAGTGAGGAGTGAGGAGTGAAGAGTGAAAAATCTTGACCCCTGACCCCTCACCCCTAACCCCTCACCAGAAAGAGGTGAAGTGTTGCTCATTGGTGTTGATATTATCGATATAGAAAGGCTAAAGGAAGTGGCTTCCCGAACGCCACGGTTTCTTCAACGCGTTTTTACCGCGCAGGAATTGGAATACTGTATGAAAAAGAAGAATCCCTATCCATCTCTTGCAGCTCGTTTTGCAGCCAAAGAGGCGATCCGAAAATTGGATGAAATTTTTGTCACGGGAGTTCGTTTTCACGATGTAGAAGTTATTATCGAGAAAACAGGGAAACCCGCTATTGTGCTTCATGGGGAGGTTGCGGTGAATGCCATTGATAATGGAATCTGTGACCTGAATGTAAGTCTTTCTCATTCCAGAGAACAGGCGGTTGCAGTTGTGTGTGCAAACAGGAGGTGAACCAATGAAATTATTGAATGCAGATGAAATGAGGGATATTGATCGGAGGGCAACGGAAGAATACGGTATACCGAGTATTCTTTTAATGGAAAATGCAGGACTTCGGATTGTTGAATTAATAGAGGATCTGGGCCGGGGGGTTAAGGGACTGCATGTTGTAATTCTGGCAGGAAGAGGAAATAACGGTGGGGATGGACTGGTAGCAGCACGCCATCTGATCAATGGTGGGGCGAAAGTTGATACGTTTCTACTGGGGGACTCGCAAGAACTAACCCAGGATTCTGGAATAAACTATGACATGCTTGGTCGGGTGAAGGCGGGGATCTATCCTCTGCGACAGGAAGAAGATCTGGATAAGCTAATGGTCTCACTCTTATCTGCTGATGTGATTATTGATGCCATTTATGGAATTGGTTTTCATGGGAGTTTGGGAGAGTTTGAAACACAGGTTGCCAAACTGGTCAATTGGAGCCAGGCAACCGTTATATCTGCAGATATCCCATCGGGTGTTGAAGCCGATACGGGGAAAATACATGGGGAAGCGATTCGGGCTGACTATACGGTTACCTTTGCGCTTCCCAAAGTAGGTCTGGTGTTGGATCCAGGAAAAGAATATGCTGGGACGCTAACGGTGGCGGATATTTCTATTCCAAGAGTGTTGCTGTCAGACCCCAGGGTCAGCACCCACTTAATCGACGGGCCTATGGTTCAGCATCATTTTGCGCCTCGTCGATCTGAAACGCACAAAGGTACTTTCGGACACGCATTAATCATTGGGGGTTCAGCCGGGATGACGGGCGCTGTAATCATGAGTGCTTATGCTGCTCTACGTGCTGGAGCAGGTCTGGTTACAACAGCAGTGCCCGAGTCACTGCTGTCGTTGGTGGATACCACCGTCTTAGAAATTATGACCAGACCCCTTCCGCAAACGAGAGGCGCGGCTATCTCACTGGAAGCTTTGCCGGCAATTGAGAATTTGCTGGGCACTTCTTCTGTTTGTGCGATAGGACCAGGCATGTCCAGGTATCCTGAAGCGAATGCGATCCTTCGTTTTGTGTTGAAAAATTCTGGAATACCTGTGATCATTGATGCAGATGGGATCAATGCACTACAGGGAGATGCCAGCATTCTGAAGGATCGACAGGTCCCCGTTGTACTGACTCCACATCCCGGGGAAATGGCACGTTTAACGGGTTTGTCGGCAGAAGCTATTCAACAAAATCGATTGGAGATTGCCAGACGTTACGCGCTTCTGTGGGGGATTACACTTGTTCTAAAAGGTAATAAGACAGTTATTGCCAGTCCCAACGGTGAGCTATTTGTAAATATATGTGGGAATCCTGGTATGGCAACAGCCGGCAGTGGAGATGTATTAACAGGTATTATCGCTGGCCTGATTGCCCAAGGCTTAAAACCCTTGGATGCAGCGGTTGCTGGTGTTTATCTCCATGGTATGGCAGGGGATCAGGTCGTTCTTAAGACTGGAGAGCGTGGTCTTGTGGCCGGAGATTTAATTCAGGCGATACCGGATATATTGTGTGATTTAGAGGAATTTTAAAAGATATATCAATTAAAAAACTAGGGGGAATTGAAATGTTAGCCAGAGAGGTCATGACTCGTGAGGTAATTACTGTTGGGCCCGAAGAGCAGGTTGAACATGTTGCCCAGTTGTTAGTCGAACATAAAATTAGTGGGATCCCGGTGGTGGATAAGGACGGAGAAATCATGGGAATCGTTACAGAAAAGGACCTAATGGTCAAAGCAAGCGAGTTCAGAATGCCGTTTTACCTTACATTATTTGACAGTATTATTTTCCTGGAGAATCCCATACGATTTAGTAATAATCTGAAGAAGTATACAGCCGTAACGGTGAAGGATGCAATGACGAAAAAGGTATTTACTGTTGGAGAAGATGAAGAATTGAGTAATATTGTTGCCATTATGCAAAGGCATAATATTAATCGCGTTCCTGTTGTGCGAAACGGCAAACTGGTAGGAATCGTAACCCGTAACGATATAATAAAATCGCTGGTAAAGAGCGAAAATGGATAATAGCAGACCAACCTGGGCAGAAATAGATCTAACAGCAATTCACAGGAATGTACATCGCGTTAAGCAGCTGCTCCATCCGCAGTGCAACGTAATGGCGGTGGTAAAAGCCGATGCATATGGACACGGGATGGTTCCGGTTGCACGTACCTGCCTTGAAGCGGGAGCGACTTTCCTGGCGGTTGCAACACTGGATGAGGCGGTTGTTCTTCGGGAGGCAGGGATGCAGGCACCAGTGCTTGTTATGGGAATTACACCTGATGGTAACGCTGCCGACGCGATAGCATATGATGTTGATGTAGCTGTATTTACTATAAAAACAGCAGAGGCGTTTTCGAAGGAAGCCTGCAGGCAGAACAAAACAGCCCGTATACACCTGAAAGTTGATACAGGTATGGGCAGGATTGGGTTGCCGTGTGAGCAGGGATCAACCGAAATTGTTAAACAGATCTATCAACTGCCGGGTATTGTAATACGAGGAATATTCAGCCATTTAGCAACAGCGGATCAGACAGATAAAAGCTTTTCCAATTATCAACATCAACTTTTTGATCAGTTTTGTTTACAACTGGAAAAGCAGGGGATTTATATTCCAATTAAACATCTGGCCAATAGCGCAGCGATTATGGATTTTCCTGCCAGTCATTATAATATGGTTCGTTCAGGGATTATTACTTATGGGCTCTATCCATCAGCCGAGGTGAACCGGGAGACTTTAATGTTAGAACCGGCCATGCGGCTGAAGACAAAAATTTTGTTCCTGAAAACCGTTAAACAGGGAAGCTCGATAAGCTATGGAAGAACCTTCGTAAGTGAGAGAGAAACAAAAGTTGCTACTGTACCCATAGGCTATGCAGATGGCTATAACCGACTTTTCTCCAATAAAGCATGGGCAGTGGTACATGGACAAAAGATTCAGCTAATCGGCAGGGTATGTATGGATCAATGTATGTTTGATGTGACTACAGTAAAAGATATCAACGAAGGCGATGAAGTGATTCTGTTTGGTAAAGACACAGATGGCGTTACGGCTGATGATCTGGCCAGATTAATTGGTACCATCAATTACGAAATTGTTTGTTTCCCCAGTAGCCGCGTTCCCAGGATTTACATAGCGTAGCCTGACAGGGGGCAATTATTGGATTTGCGAGCAAGGATGCCGAAAGCTATAATGAGTATATCGGTTTTCCTATTTTTTATTTTGGAGGTGCTCGCTTTGCCTGCCTCAAAGAGGATTATTATAACGGTTCCTGAAAACCTCCTGTCTGAAGTAGATTCATTTACGGTGATGGAAAGCAAAAACCGTAGTGAAATTGTTAGAGAAGCTATTAAGTTCTATCTGGGGGAGCGAAAAAAAGAACTGATGAAAGAACAGATGAAAAAAGGCTATCTTGAAATGGCTGCGATAAATCTTCAGATTGCCACAGAACAATTGGAATTGGAAGATGAGGGTCATGATAAATGTGAAGAAAAACTGCTGGAGTGATAAATACTATGATTAAACGTGGTGAAATTTATTTTGCCCAGCTTAACCCTGTTGTTGGCTCAGAACAGGGGGGGATACGACCCGTTCTGGTAGTCCAGAACGATATAGGTAATCAGTACAGTCCTACCACGATTATACTGGCCATAACTTCACAGATTAATAAAGCCAAGCTGCCGACCCATGTGGAATTAAGAGCAGACCAATTTGGAATGGAAAGAGATTCGGTAGTCCTGACTGAACAAATAAGAACGATAGACAAGACCCGATTAAAACAAAGGATTGCAATCCTGAACGATGAAACCATGAAAAAAGTTGAAAAAGCGTTGTTAATCAGTCTGGAACTTAATGAAATTCTGAATACATAAAACAAAACAATAATAATAATAAAACAGGTTCATGAATGAGCCTGTTTTTTTGTTGCACAGTTGACAGATTATGCGTCATAAAGTTGGTTAGTTGGTTAGTTGGACAGTTGGACAGTTGGACAGTTGGTTAGTTGGTTAGTTGGAACGGTTCAGAAGGGATGTCAATATAATTTCCTCCTCTTACACGGCAGACTATTTCAATAAGGAGTAAGGAGTTAGGGGTGAGGGGTGAGGAAAATGTTTGACG
>JAYEHK010000029.1:0-5871 GCA_034659475.1 Bacillota bacterium
CCAGACGCTCGATGGTTCGGCCTCCGGATCTCTTGTTTCGAGGTCACCTACGTGTTTGCTTGCGCTGCGGCCCGGTAACTCGCTCACCGCCCTTTAGACGGCTTTGTCATTAGACTCCAGTAGTTCAGTTTCCTTCCCCACTGCTAACCAAGCTACAGGGTTTCTGCTTCTTTCCCTGGCAGGACTGTCTCCTGCTGAACATACCAGCCTTTGCTGGACATACGAACGTCCCCTTGCTTCCCCTCAGATGATGTTTATAACCTGTCGCTAGAACCGTGGGGGCGCTTTACCCATGGGTGCAATTTCACCAGGTTGGTTTATGTTGGGTTCTTCGTTCTGTATCTGTACCTTTCGATTGTATTCTGTTGCTCTTGTTTTGAATGCTTTAACATGACTCTCATTCATCGTAAGATCCGGCTTTGGATTTATCCTAAGCTCACCACTGCAGATTTCTCTTCCTTTTTCCCTGGAGAATGGGAACAGAATTTCCCCTGGTGCAGCAATCAAATAGCATTCTTCAATGTCCAGGCCATTTAAATCTGCTGCCTCATAAGCATATCTGCTAATACCCAAACCGCAGGATGCCCCTGTTATTTGGCCATTCTCAACACTGACCTGATAATCTGCCGCCCTTTTTCCATCTGCCACTACTGGAAACAAATACATGTTTTCAAAAACAATTTGCTCGATAATTTCTTCTTCTGCAGAAAACTCTATCTGCCATGACTCCTGCGCCTGTTTCAGAAGCCAAACCCGAAGTGGCCTCCCCAACTCTGCTTTTTCTAACTTACTCACAGTAATGTCTGGCAAAAATCCTGCTGCATCTGAAGGAATTCTATCTGTATAATTCTGATAAAAATCAACAAGCATCGTCCGTCCTTCTTGGTAAAACCATTTTTTGGCAAGCTGAATGTCCGGTGGTTCTTCCTTCATGGCTGGATTGCCTGTACATCCGGCACATAACCAGATAAACACAAACATCAGCTCCAGTAAAAACATCTTTTTCAGAATGCTCATGATTCCCCGTCCTTTTCAAGTTGTTTTATACGTTTATCAATAATATCCAGCCGGTTTATCACTTCATCATGCTTTTGATTTATCTCCCTTAAGAGATGAACGAGATGATCCAGCCGTTTGTTTATTCTGCAAAGATAGGTCAACATCAATTATTCACCCTTCCGTTATTCCGTTTTTGTTATTATTTCAACGGTTCTTTCACGATGATCGTTTTGAATTTTCTTCTGTAACAACGTGTAAGGCACTTCCTTTTCCTGATCGCCATTTTCGATTATGTCAGCCTCCACCTTAATGGCATTTTCAAAAGTATTGGATATGGCATTATATTGAACCACATTTTGTTCAAGGGTAGCGGTGCATAAGATGAACACCTTGCCTCGAGTAATATCTTTGCAAGATACAAACGTAATATTGTACAGTATTCCTAAATTAGCTGCTTTACTAATATAGTCTGAAGGCCACTCACGACTCAGATTGTCATTGTAGCCCAGAATTCTTAAAAGAACAGTGACCACTTCAGCTTCATTAATGTTATCACTAGGCCTGAAGTTCCCGTTCGGTTCGCCTTTCATATACCCCTGCGCCGCAGTGATATTTACAAATCCATTAAACCAGTCTGCTGTCTTAATGTCCTGGAAACAAGAAGGTGTCTTCGTCACATCGTCTGCCACTGATTGCATTCCTGCCATGTGAACAACAATTTTAGCAAACTCTGCCCGGCTTATGGTTTTATCCACGCCAAAGCTTCCATCTGGATAGCCTTCAATGATTCCCAATTGTTTAAGTTTATAGGCAGCATTTTTATATGCAGCATCGGTTTGAACCTCATCACCTGTAATTTGATCTAATAACGTTATGGCAGATGCATTCCCAATGAACGAGAACATAAAAATAACTACAATCATTACAAGCATTAATTTGCTTTGTTTTCTAAGCACTTGAATCTCTCCTCTCATACTATTAATGATTTAGGTCAGTCGTCCACGCAACTCACCACAGTACATATTTTAGCACTATTTGGAATTTATTGGGCTAGCTGTGTTAAAATTATGAAATGTATGGGGTTACCTGTGAAGGGATGGACGAACCATGTTTTTTACAAGAAGAGTTTTAATCTATACGACCTTTGGACACCAGAAGTATTTTAAAATAGCTGGTAAATTGTCAGCTGCCGGAATAAGTTATACAACGAAATCTAGAAATAATAACCTTTTTAGAGGAGGGCATGGCACCTTCATGTCATCTAGGGATACAAATGTTCAATATGATATCTATGTTAAGAAGGAAGACAAACATAAAGCCCAACGGGCAATTCATAAGTCTTAAGAAATGAGAGAGGTAGCATGATGAGTATCACCCGGGCTTTTGAAGTTTGCATCAAAAACTGGCGTTTGTTCATGGCAATAGTTCTGCCCATCGGCGTAATAACAGTAGGGATGAGCCATTTAGCTAACTTATGGGTCAATAGGTACTATCCATATCCGATAGAAATTTTAGGTACATTTAATTCAAAGGAAAGTATCTCCATGATTACAAGATATGTAGTTAGCCCATTATGGATTGGCGCTTTATTCTACACCCTCTACAAGCTTGATAATGAGCAAACCACCAGTTATGGACAAGCCATAGCGTTTGGATTCAGTAAATGGAGCAAAAACCTTACGATTGGTCTCATCGGTATCCTGTTGCAATTTTTACCCCGCGGGCTTTACGAATACGCTAATCTCCCCGGGGCGCTAATCTATGTACTATATTTCCTTGCGCTGTTACTCATCGTACGATATTTCTTTGTCATGCCAGTGCTAACCCTCGAAAACCATAGTTACGTTCATTCGGTTCAGAGAAGTGCACGCTTGTCCGATGGAAAAAGGGTGGCCATATTTTTTGATCTAGTTGCACTATATATGGTGATAAGCGTATTCACAATCATGCTGTCCCTAAGTCTATCGTTGCTTCCCATAACGATTCCGCTTCCCCTCGATATTCATTATGTCTTCATTGAAGGGATCGTTAAACCCATCATTGATTTATTTATATTTGTTTGGATTTATGTTTTTTATCGCGAACAGCAGTCTCTGCAGCCATTATAGTTTCTGTGTCTGCAGCATCGGGTTCATCGGTTAAACAAGGACTGTTACCATAAAAACAGCAGACCGTTGTCCCCATGTACTCACCCATATGCGAAGGGAAGGATTATTTTTGACTGGATTTAACAAAATATTCTGGGGGTTAATTCTAGTTTTGCTAGATTTTCGACTGGAAAGCTTCGATATACTCCCTGATTTTATTGGTTACTGGATAATTTATACAGGCCTTAAGACCTTAGCATCTTATAATGATAACTTTGACAAGGCAAAAATGTATGCCGTTACTCTCAGTTTACTCTCCATAACAAATTTTTTCCCATGGCAGATACCAATTGAACGTCTTCAGTTTAGTCTTCCAATAATTGAAATCATTTTGCTAGGTACTTTGTTAACAGTGCTTGACTTAGTTATGATTTATCATGTTTGTAAAGGTATATCACAAATGGCTCTTGAAAATGATTTGATAGAACTCTCTAATAAAGCCAACAATAGATGGCAGTTATACTTATACATAACTATTGGACTTTTAATTGTAATCCCAATAGTTATGCTCATCCCTGAAATAGCGGTTGCTTTGGGTATACCTCTAGTAATCATGGCCGTAATAATTCTAGTAATGCTAGCAAGCCTCATAAAAAGTGCTGATAACGCTTTTCGCGACATCATCCAGGTTAGGTAATGCAAACGGGGACAGTTCTTGCACTATCTGAAGCTCCCAGCAACCATGTATATAAGAATTATGAGGAAACGACCGATTCAAACGAGTGGAAGGAATGAAGCAAGGGAACGATTCTTTGAATGTGTGGTCCTTAAAGGTCTTTTGATTGTAAAGCTGGGGATTTGGTGGGGAGGATATCAATATGATCAAATCGCGGTGGATACGGATTATAATAAAAATTCTATTAATAGGATTAGTGGTTACAGGATATTTTTATCTTCAAAAGCCAACGATCTATCGATACAGGGACGTAAATGAAGTCATTCCCCTTGGTGATATTGCATTCGTTATCGATGAGATTAATGTCCATAATTGGGATGATGAAACATACCGATACAGTGAGGAAGTAAAGGACTTCCCCCTAGCTTACCGTCTGCTTTGGAATATGCATATCCCTTTGCAGTGGAAAACAACCTTGGGAAAAGTGATTCCTTTTTACAGCAAGCCTGCTCTAAGTGAAGACTTTGAGACATTACAAGTTTACGGCATAGTAGTCTATCCTGAAGGAGCAAATACTTTGACTGACCGCATTCATATTGATGTACATCCGGGTACAATAGTCGGCTGGAGCGAGCGATTCTTAAATGATAGTTATAACTTATATACCAGCAAGCATAAGATCCAAGGCTTCGACGCAATTGATGGAGAACTTGTCGTAGTCGTTACGGATACACAGACCTCTATCACTAATCAAATCTCTGTAATGCCGAAATGGGAAAAAGAACGATTCATACCACCGGATACTTACTACAGGAACATCACTGAATCATCAAACGACTTTCTCAACCAGATCCGCAATTTTAGCAGCAATGGCGGTCAATAAGGATGGTTATCGGGAAGTGATCGGTGCTTCGGAGAGACTATATTGACAATACCAAAATTCCCCCAAACATACGTCTGGGGGAACATACAATAACATCGTTTAATTCATTAAAGCCTTATGGTAAGTTTTCTTTCCTTTACGTATTTTTACACCGTTTTTCAATTGATCTGAAGTAATATTATAATCAACGGATTCAATTTTATCACCATCAACAAATACACCACCCTGTTTAATCAGACGTCTTGCTTCACTCTTAGAGGGGGTTAAGCCGCACACCATCAACAAATCCACTATACTGATCACGCCACCTGTCAACTGCTCGTCTGCAATTTCAGTAGTTGGCATGTCGGCATCATCCGTACCATCTGCGAAGAGGGCGTGAGATGCGTTCTTTGCCTTTCGGGCTTCTTCCTCACCATGAATCAGTTTGGTCAACTCATACGCCAGAATTTCCTTGGCTTCATTAAGCTGACTGCCTTCCCAGTTATCCATTGCATCGATCTGTTCAAGCGGGAGGAAAGTTAGCATACGTATGCACTTGAGGACATCAGCATCACCGATATTACGCCAATACTGGAAGAATTCAAAAGGCGTGGTTTTGTTAGGGTCAAGCCAAACAGCACCATTGGCAGTCTTTCCCATCTTGTTACCTTCGGAGTTCATTAGCAGAGTGATTGTCATTGCATAGGCATCTTTGCCTAATTTACGGCGAATCAGTTCAGTACCGCCCAGCATATTTGACCACTGGTCATTACCTCCAAACTGCATATTGCATCCGTAATTCTGATAAAGATGGTAAAAATCGTAGGACTGCATAATCATATAATTAAATTCCAGGAAGGATAGTCCCTTTTCCATTCTCTGCTTATAGCATTCCGCACGCAGCATATTATTTACAGAAAAGCAGGCCCCAACGTCACGAAGCATATCAATATAATTTAACTTTAAGAGCCAATCTGCGTTATTAACCATAATGGCCTTATCATCTCCGAATTCGATGAATCTTTCCATCTGTTTCTTAAAGCAATCACAGTTATGCTGAATTGTTTCAGGGGTCATGATGGAACGCAAATCTGCCCGGCCGGATGGATCACCAATATAGCCTGTTCCGCCTCCAATAAGAACAATTGGTTTGTTGCCCACCATCTGCAAACGTTTCATAAGGCATAGTGCCATGAAATGACCAACATGCAAAGAATCCGCAGTTGGATCAAATCCAATATAAA
>JAYEHK010000030.1:0-24237 GCA_034659475.1 Bacillota bacterium
TTTTGAATTATGGTGAGTCAGGGGACGGTTCCTTGACTCATCCAAAAACCTATTGGAATCCAAAGCCATAAGCAAAAAAGTTGCTAAGCACTTAACTTATTCAGAAAATATATTTGGTTTCCATTAAATATTGCGAATAAGTTAGGAGCCTGGCTTCCTTCATGCAGCGTTACCACCCAATAATCTAAATACGTAGAGTATCCAATAAGTTCACAAATGGGGTCTGACCCCATTTGTGAACATAAAAAATCGTCCCATTTTAAAAGTATAAAAAAATCCGTGAAAATCCGTTAAATCCGTGTTATCCGTGTTAAATTTTACATTTCTTGTTACTGCGCATCTTCTGTCTATTGCGTTGTGATCATTTCAATATGTTTTGCGTGTTTTAAAAAGGCTTCCTGTTTAGGGAGTCTTTTTTTGTCTGTTAGAATGACGTTTTGGGGGAATGGTTTTCAGGGAAGATTTGTTGAAGA
The DNA here is from genome assembly GCA_034659475.1 of Bacillota bacterium. GTDB lineage: Bacteria > Bacillota > Syntrophomonadia > Syntrophomonadales > Syntrophomonadaceae > JAYEHK01. The sequence continues at coordinate 474 of JAYEHK010000030.1, forward strand.
CTGGGTGAAGGGGGATGTACGGGGGAATAATAAAGGGATTTTGTTTGAATAAAAAAAGCCCTCTCTCCACTAGATGACAGAATGCTGCGTTAACCTACTGCTATAATTAGAAAACTCGGGTTACGCCTAGCCGACAGGCGACGGCGGATGCCAGAGGTTTCCATACTATCGATAAATAGGGTTATACCTTTTGAACCTTTGATAGTGTGGAAAAACCTGTAGCTTAGTGGTGAGGGGGGAGCCATGTTGGAACGACCAGAAGTTTATCCGTATCAGCGAATAGAAGAAAAACAAATTGGAACCCATCGCAAACGTTTTCGAAAATGGGAGGGTAAAATACCGAAATCCAACATTCGGTTAAAAACTAATTTGAAAAACCTTGACTTAACGCAATTCTGCACCGTGCAAAATCTGCTGTTTGCAGTTGCAGCGGTTATTTTGGGCAGGGCCTTCCTGCTGGCAGAATTACTACCGTTTGCCTTTGCGTTTCTGGTAGCTTTTGCGTATCATAATCGAGAAAAAACCATACTCATATCAGTCTTTACTGTAATTGGTTTTTTAACTGTTCTTGAGGGCTTTGATCTGTGGAAAAATATAATTACGCTGCTGATTATGGTCGTTGTTCTCCGTTGTTGGAGCATTAATGAGGAGCGGAAATGGTGGGGGATGCCTCTTTTAACTGTGTCGGTCGTCCTGCTCACGAAAAGTTTGTTGCTGCTTTTGCCCGGACAACACAGTTTTTATCAACAGATGGTGATTGTGTTTGAGGCCATGATTGCAGGGGTAGTAACCTTTGTTTTTCTCGTGGCAGGTGATGTGACTCGTAAAAATAAAGTTATCTCGCAATTAAATTTTGAGGAGATGGCTGCTTTTGTTGTGCTTGGCACGGGCATTGTCATGGGCATAAATGACTTATATATTGCTGGTTTGGGTATTAGCAGTATCTTATGCCGATTAGGAATACTGGTGTCTGCTTTTCTATGGGGGGCAGGGGGAGCCACCATGGTAGGGGTTATGGCTGGTATTATTCCTTCCATCTCGTCCAGTATTTTTACTGAAAACCTGGCTATTTACGCCTTATCTGGTCTACTGGCAGGAGCCTTTCGCCATTTTGGCAAATTGGGGGTCGTCATGGGATTTATGTTGGGGAATCTGGCACTTTCCATGTTTATTGGTGACAGTCAGGCAGCGATTATGGGGATGTGGGAGACGATTATCGCTACCTTGATCTTTTTTCTTTTCCCCCAATTTCTTCAGGATAAACTGCAGAGCGGATTTTCTGATCATTCTTCCGGGAGAGAGATTTATAATCGACCTGTTCTGGATCATAATATCAATGAAGTGGCACGAAATCAGATCCATCATCTGGCAGAGGTCTTTGACGAATTGAGTGCTAGTTTTATAGAAAAAAGCAGTACTGCGCAAAACCATCGGGGGGCTTATCTTAGCTATCTTTATGATGAGCTGTCGCATGGATTCTGTGAAGGATGCTCCCGGCATGAGCACTGCTGGAAGATTGAAGCCTACAGTACGTCCCAGGAGATCTTGGATATTTTCACAATGGCTGAAAATCAGGGGCAGGTGAATTACGAGGACTGCCCGAGTACGTTCAGACGAAAATGCATCCATGGGCGGGAATTAATTAGTACAATTAATTATCTGTTTGATAATCTTCGTACGAGTGAATACTGGTCAGGCAAAATAGAGGAGTCTCGACAGCTTGTTTCCCGGCAACTTAAGGGCGTCAGTGGTGTTGTAAAAGAACTGGCAGAGGAGTTTAACAACCAGGGATATGTGGATGTGGAACTGCGCGAACACATACTAAAAGCCTGCAAACGGCGTGGGGTTATGGTGCAGGATGTTACCCCTGTTCGAACGTCGAATGAACAGGTCCATTTTAATGTAGTGGCTCATTCGTGTGTGGATGGAACTGGGTGTGATCTATCCATCGCGCCGGCTATTTCAACGATACTGGGTGAAAAGCTGGAGGTGTGCAACAAACAATGTCCGCGTTTTATGGGTAAAGGAACCTGTGAATTCACATTAACTCGAGCCTTTAATTATCGCATCAACAGTGCTGCTGTACAGGTGCCCAGAGAAGAAGTGTGCGGGGACAGTCTTAAGATTACTACCCTAAAAGAAGGCAAGGAGCTCATTGTGCTCAGTGACGGCATGGGGGTGGGGGAGGACGCAGCTAATGAAAGCGTAACCGCGGTTAGTCTGTTGGAAAATCTTTTAAATGGAGGATTTGAAAAAGAACTGGCGTTGAAAACGATCAATTCCGTTTTATTGCTGCGATCTTTGCGGGAGACGTTTACGACCCTGGATATGATTTTGGTGGATCTGTATACTGGCGATGTCGATTTTGTTAAAACAGCGTCTGCGCCATCTTTTGTCAAACGAGGGAAACAGGTAGCAGTAATCCGTTCCTCTTCATTACCCATGGGAATTTTAGAAACCCTGGAGATCGTAAGTGACCAACGCGTTCTCAAACCTGGGGATATGTTGCTTATGGTTTCGGATGGGGTAATGGAAGCGAGTCGGGATGTGCAGGGTGAAGATTGGATTCAAGCCTTACTGGTTGATATCGCTGAAAGAGATCCACAGGCGGTGGCTGAACTCATAATGAACCGCGCCCTCTCTCTCTGCCAAGGAACGCCCCGAGATGACATGACTGTCATCTGCCTGGTGATGGAAATGAATTAGAGGGTTCGTAAGGAAACATTAAAAGACGCACCTAACGGGTGCGTCTTTTAATGTTTCCTTACGAATCCTTTATAGCAGCAACCATACTCAATGAGCACACGCAACCAACGATGAAAATAGGTGAGGGGGGTTAGGTGTAATGTGATGCCAGGGGATGAAGGCTTAAGAACGCTTGGGTCCGGTCTTATGTCTTACGTACGAGCTGAATAGGTGATGCTCTGTCTACCTGGGCAGGGAGAGCTAATTTTAATCTTTCTCTATCGCCTTTACCCCCCTGCGCTAACCTTAAGCCTTCATCCCCAAGGTATAATTAAAAAAAACAGCGTAAATCAGCGAACATCAGCGTAAATCTGCGTTTTCGGTTCCTATTTTCGTACTAAATTTGTTTTAAATATCCCTAAAAAGGTTTACTATTATACCCTGCTTGGGTAGCATATGTACAGTGACAATTATAGGGGAGTTTTTTTATGATTAATCAAGTGAGGGCTTTTATTCAAAAACATGCGTTGATTGCATCGGGGGATACGGTCATTGTTGCTGTTTCTGGAGGACCGGATTCGATAGCATTGCTGCATGTATTGACGATTCTTGCCCCTGAGTTGCAATGTGACCTTGCTGTGGCGCATGTAAATCATCTTCTGCGGGAAAATGCGAATGAAGATGAAAGATTTGTCAGAGATTGCTGTGAAAAGTGGGAGATTCCTTTTTATACGACCCATCAGGACGTGGCTTCTTTTGCCAAAACAGCGAAAAAATCTTTAGAAGATGCGGGCCGCGTCAAACGCTATGAATTTTTTCGTGAATTGGCAGAGAAACTGGAAGCATCCTGTATTGCAACAGCCCACCACCACGACGACGTTGCTGAAACGGTACTGCTTCATCTGCTGCGAGGAACAGGGATAAAGGGATTACGAGGGATTATGCCTCATAATGGACAATTGGTCAGACCCTTTTTAGACGTGACCCGGCAGGAGATCCTTAACTATCTTTCGCAAAATCAACTGGCATACCGAATTGATGAGAGCAATGATTGTGTGGCGTACACACGAAATCGAATTCGGCATGAATTAATCCCCTATCTGGAAGAATCCTTTAACCCCAGGATTGTGGAAACCCTCTGCCAGTTGGCACGCATCAGCGCGGATGAAAATGATCTGATGGAAGCCTGGACGGATGAATGTTGGCACGAGATTGTATCTGCCCCGGAGGGGGAGACGATTCATCTAAATAGATCCGCATTTTCAGCTCTTCCTGTGGCCATTCAGAGGCGTCTTGTGATGTTTGCGTTTTCACAGTTATCGGAGAATGGTGGCTGGACGCTTTCGGATGCAGAAAAAGTCTTGATTTTAAGTGAAAAAGATGGCTCCTCAAGGGTGTTGCATCTCAAAAAGAAGGTTAAGGTCAATCTATCTTATGATAAAATAGTATTCACTAGGCAGTTGCCAGAAAGAAAGGGGTTTAAATATCGGGTTCCCATTCCCGGTCAAATCAAAATTGAGGAAACTGGAGATACATATGAATTCCGTTTGATTCCCAGAGAAGGGTTTCAGCCATGTCCTGAAGAATTCTACTTTGATTATAACTGCTTATCGCAGCCGCTTTATCTTCGTTCCCGTAAAAATGGGGACGTGTTTTGTCCCTTTGGTATGAAGGGAACAAAAAAAGTAAAAGATTTTTTTATTGATCAGAAGATTCCCTATTTTGAACGGGAACGTCTGGCTCTGTTGGTGTCAGCAGAGGATAAAGTCTATGCTATTCTAGGTTTCCGGAGGGGAAGAGAAGCGTTGGTTTCGACCAATACGGACACAATTCTTGTGATAAAAAAAGCTTAATACGCTCACAATAAGGATATGGGTGTAGAAGCCCTTTATACGAGTAATTTTAAAGCTAGGACTGTTTCATTGAAAAGCAATAAGGCTTATGCTACAATATGACAGAAATTCATAGAAAAGAGATGGGCTTTTGTGATGCGATAGATGTATTAATCGTTATTCATGTCATGTAAATGTACCTGAGAAGGGGAGGGATATGCTTTGGATCGAGCACTCAAAAATATTGCCATATATGTTCTTATTGTGTTGCTGGCTTTATTTGCCATTAAAATGACGTCAGCCCCGCAAGTGCAGGAAACCGAGTTAACCTATTCTGAGTTTTACAGCAAGATTCAGCAGGCGCAGGTAAAAAGTGCATATGTTGAAGTAGATGAGTTGGTTTACAACATTTCTGCTGAATTAAAAGGTGGAGAAAAGGTTACTGTTGTTGCCGATAAAGAAAGCGAAATCGTTGAGTTTATGCAGGACAACAAAGTACAAGTAGATACGGACAAGATTCCGCCTCCACCATGGTGGACATCCTTGTTGACGACACTCTTTCCTATTATTATTTTAATTGCGTTTCTTCTGTTTATCATGAATCAGACCCAGGGTGGGGGAAACAAGGTGATGCAGTTTGGGAAGAGTAAAGCGCGGTTACTGTCTGGCGAAGAGGTAAAGATTTCTTTTAAAGATGTAGCAGGAGCCGAAGAGGCCAAGGAGGAAATGGAAGAAGTTGTTGAATTTTTGAAAAACCCTCAAAAGTTCATCAAAATAGGGGCCAAGATTCCTAAAGGGGTACTGTTGTTTGGAGCGCCGGGTACCGGTAAAACCTTAATGGCCAAGGCTGTGGCAGGGGAAGCAGGAGTGCCGTTTTTTTCCATCAGCGGATCTGATTTTGTTGAAATGTTTGTAGGCGTTGGGGCAGCGCGTGTAAGAGACCTGTTCGAGCAGGCCAAGAAAAATTCTCCCTGCATTGTGTTTATTGATGAAATTGATGCTGTAGGGCGTCAGCGCGGTGCTGGACTCGGGGGAGGACATGATGAGAGAGAACAGACCCTGAATCAATTGTTGGTTGAGATGGATGGCTTTAGCACCAACGAAGGCATTATTGTGATGGCTTCAACCAACCGGCCGGATATTCTTGATCCTGCGCTGTTAAGGCCGGGACGGTTTGATCGTCATATCCTGATCGATCGACCGGACGTAAGAGGTCGTGAGGAGATTCTTAAGGTTCATGTTCAGGACAAACCTCTTGACGAAACTGCTGATTTAGAAATACTGGCTAAACGGACTCCTGGCTTTACAGGAGCAGACCTGGCCAATCTGGTCAACGAAGCAGCGCTGTTGACGGCCAGACGTGATAAAGAGAAGATTAGTATGAATGAAATGGAAGAATCGATTGAGCGAGTCATTGCTGGTCCTGAGAAGAAGACCAGGGTGATCTCTGAAAAAGAAAAAAGACTGGTGGCTTTTCACGAGGCGGGGCATGCCATTGTTGGCTATTCATTGCCGCATACGGATAAGCTGCATAAGATCTCTATTATTCCTCGTGGGCGGGCAGGCGGTTATACCCTGTTGCTTCCGGAGGAAGATCGTAATTACATTACCAAATCCTACATGCTGGATGAAGTGGCCACACTGTTGGGAGGGCGCGTATCCGAAGCATTGGTATTACATGATATCAGTACAGGGGCACAAAATGACCTGGAAAGAGCCAGCTCGATTGTACGAAAAATGATCACTGAATACGGTATGAGTGAGGAATTAGGACCGTTGACCTTTGGGCATAAAGATGAAGAGGTCTTTTTGGGCAGGGATATCTCACGCGCTAGAGATTATTCAGATGCCATCGCTTTTGCAATTGATAAAGAAGCCAGTCAGTATATGGAGGAAAGTTATCAAAAGGCAGAAGCGATTCTAAACGAGAATATGGAGGCGCTCCATCGTGTAGCTGCGGCATTGATCGAAAAAGAAATCATTGAAGCAGATGAATTTGAAGCAATTATGAAAAACGAAAAGGGTGAGATAGCAAAGGAAAATCTCTCCGATGAGGTTTCTTTGCAAAAGGAAACAACCATTGAACCGAAAGGGGAATAAAGCATGGAACAGACCTTTGTAATGCTTAAACCCGAAACTGTACAGCGTGGTTTAGCAGGAACGATTGTGCAAAGAATTGAAAACAAGGGCTTTAGATTAGTAGCCATGAAAATGATGGTGATCGATGAGAGCCTGGCCAACAAACATTATGCAGAACACGAGGGGAAAGATTTCTTCCCGGAACTTGTGCAGCACATTTGTTCAGGACCGGTTGTTGCCATGGTATGGGAGGGGATAGGGGCGATTGCTGCGATCCGTTCCATGATGGGGAAGACCAATCCTCTGGAAGCAACGCCGGGCACGATTCGGGGCGACTATGGAGCAACCATGTCCCGTAATATGATTCATGGTTCAGATGCAATAGATTCTGCAAGACGCGAAATCAGTCTATTTTTTAAGGACGATGAGGTCCTGACCTACAATCGCACCATAGCACATTGGATATAAAAAGCTGCCGGGGAAACCTGGCAGCTTTTGCTATAACGCAATAATGATTCCCCTGCAGAAAGTAATATTGGTGAGTTTGAATGCATAATTATTCTTCCAGCAGTCTCCGCATGGGGTAACACTAACTGCTTGACAATCGAGAAAAGGGGTACAGGGCAAACCAAACGTCCGTGTTTGCGTCCTCAATAGTGAGCGTAGCGAACATCAGTTGTGCCCGAAGGGTGTTGCCCTCTCGCCCCGTCCATGGGGCTCGCCCCCTTTTCCCGATTGTCTTCACAGAGTGTTACAACCTTATTGGCGAACGATAGAGAGCATCAGTGGTGCTCTTGAGTGCTCCCATGCTCCGCCAACGCTTCCAGAATAATCATGCATTCAAACAGAAAAAATGGAGGTTTTCGCAGTGGAATCATTTATACATTCAAACAGGAAGATATATTGGCTTTTGAAGGAGAACCCTCCATGGCCGCGAGCCACAACCACCCATGAATATAGAAGAGGTGCAGCGCAGAGGGAACGATTTTAACGCTGATTACCGCTGATTTTCGCTGTTTTATATATTTATAAATTAACAGCGTTCATCAGCGAAAATCTGCGTTTTCGGTTCCTATTTTCGTACTAACCAATATTAATAATTTTTGCGAATTTTTAAAGGATTTTTTCTTACGTCGTTTAATATAATGCTTAAACACAAAAATAATTGAGGTGAAGCGCTTGAAACGCATAGAATTGTTATTGAAAGATGCCCTTTACACCGACTATATAGAAAGAAACACCCAAGAGGAAGAAGGCATGGTATACTGTCAACACGATCTGCATCATCACATTGATGTGGCTCGTATTGCATATATCCTGGTGTTGGAACATAATGATTTCAACTATTTTGTAAAAGAAGCCAATCTGAGCAGCAAATTAGCAGCCAAGGAAATAATTTATGCAGCCGGTCTTTTGCATGATATTGGCAAGTGGAAAGAGTATCAATCAGGAGCAGACCATGCTGCATTTGGAGCAAGACTGGCACACGATATTTTACCGCGTGTCTTTTTTAATCCCAATGAAATTGAAATCATCTGTCGGGCTATCTATGAGCATCGCAACATCAGCAAAGATATGAGTTTCCTCGGAGAACGAATTCATCGCGCCGACAACCTCTCCAGAGTCTGCAGCCAATGCGACCAACACCACCACTGCCCCAAACTGCAAACCCAGGAATTCAGCGTCACCACATTTGAGTATTAATAGTGACGCAGTAGACAGAAGATGCGCAGTAACAAGAAATGTAAAATTTAACACGGATAACACGGATTTAACGGATTTTCACGGATTTTTTTATAATTTTAAAATGGGACGATTTTTTATGTTCACAAATGGGGTCAGACCCCATTTGTGAACTTATTGGATACTCTACGTATTTAGATTATTGGGTGGTAACGCTGCATGAAGGGAGCCAGGTTCCTAACTTATTCGCAGTATTTAATGGAAACCAATTATATGTTCTGAATAAGTTAAGAACCTAGCACCTTTTTTGCTTATGGCGTTGGATTTTAATAGGTTTTTTGGGTGAGTCAAGGAACCGTCCCCTGACTCACCAATAAAAATTTAAAATCCGTGTAAATCCGTTAAATCCGTGTAATCCGTGTCTATTTCATTCCCCTCTTGTTACGCATCATCTGTCAAAGGTTCAGCATTGATTTATATACACGATAGCAGAAAAGAGGAAGTATATGCAGGGTCATCATGTTGTGGAGATCAGGGATCTGGAGGATGCCAGGTGGCAGTTGGAACAGATTGGCGCCAGTGCTGAGGGCATTGAGTATATGCGTTCCAAGGCAGTGTTTCGCTGTATTAAGTTGAAAAACATTTTGGTTAAGGCGGCCAACCTCATTAAACAGGAGATGCTCTCCAAGGGGGGAGAGGCTGCGGTAGCCAGGCATGCTGCTAACGGAGAGGGTAAGACTGATGTGTTGTTAATGGGGACAGTCAGGCAGTATGAGCGCCTGCATGAAAAGTTGCGGCTGCAGCCCTTTGGGCTGTCTTCTTTAGCAGATGAAATCATGCAGCTCGTAGCTGCACAGGGGAGAACCACAAAGAGGATTCAACTGGCGAATGGCAAGACCTTTGACCTTGGCAAAAAAACAATTATTATGGGAATTCTAAATGTTACACCGGATTCGTTTTCGGACGGTGGAAGTTATTATCAGATAGAGGATGCGGCCCAACATGCGCTGGAAATGTGTCAAAACGGGGCCGATATAATTGATGTAGGGGGGGCCTCGTCCCGGCCTAATTCAATTATGGTGAGTGAAGCAGAAGAACGTCGCAGGGTCGAACCACTAGTGGAACGATTGACAAAAGAAGGCATAATTGTTTCGGTCGATACCTTTCGGGCTGGGGTCGCAGAAGCTGTTCTAGCGAAAGGCGCCCACATGATTAATGATATCGGGAGTTTACAGATGGATGAAGGACTTCTTCCGGTGTTGTTGAAGTATGAGGCACCGGTTGTCATTATGCATAACCGGTTACAGAAGAACCACAATATCCCTTACAAAGATCTTATTTCTGATATAATAGGAGAGTTACAAGAGGCGATTGACTTGGCCCTGGATAAAGGGATGTCAAAGGATAAAATAATCATCGATCCAGGGATTGGTTTTGGCAAGACTCCGGCGCAAAACAGACAGCTTTTAAAAGCTATGCGTGATTTTACGGCCAGCAGGTATCCGGTATTGCTGGGGACATCACGAAAATCTTTTATCGGACATACCCTTGATTTGGAGGTGGACCAACGGCTGGAAGCTTCCATGGGAACGGTGGCCATTGGGATTATGAATGGTGTGGATATCGTGCGGGTTCATGATGTCAAAGAGACGAAGAAAATGACAATGATGATGGATGCGGTGCTAAAAGAAAATGGATAAGATTATAGCGAGTGGATTACAATTTCAAGGCTGTCACGGCGTATTGCCACAGGAAAAAACGGAGGCCCAGATCTTTATCATAGACCTGGGACTATATATAGATCTCGGAAAAGCTGGTATCAGTGATGATCTGCACGATACGGTGTCTTATGATGATGTGTTCCAGGCAGTCAAGCGTATTGTTGAGAAAGAGCATTACAATTTGATTGAAGCGCTGGCGGAAAACATTGCTGCCGCGATTCTGCTTCGTTTTCCCGTTCAAGGCGTGGAGGTCACAGTGCGGAAACCGGACGCACCGGTGAAGGGGAAATTTGATTTCTTTGCCGTTTCTATTAAAAGATTTCGCGCATCTTTGTAACGATTTTGTAAATAAAACAGTTGCTCATGTAGAAACCATGTGCTAATTTAGAGGTGAACACAATTGAAAAAGAAGGCGTACATTAGTTTAGGCTCCAATATGGGAGATAAATGGGAAAACTTGTCTGATGCGCTTTATCATATAGAAGCAACAAAGGGCGTAAAGATTACTGGAGAATCTTCCCTTTATTTAACTGCCCCCTGGGGCAAAACAGACCAGGATGCTTTTGCAAACCAGGTGGTGGCCGTTGAAACAGAGTTGTCAGCACTTGATTTATTAAAAGTATTACAAAATATTGAAATTAAATTGGGACGTCGGAGAATTGAACACTGGGGTCCCCGGACGATAGATCTGGATATTCTTTTGTACGGAGAGGATATCATTGAACAGGAGGAATTAAAGGTTCCTCATCCGTATATGCAGGAACGTTTGTTTGTACTGGTGCCCCTTCATGAAATTGAACCGGAGCTTCAATTGCCTGATGGGACAGGAATCAGGGAGGTGTTGAATAGAGAGCTTGCCCGGAACGGAAATAAAAGCATAATACAAAATCTGAGTTTTAGCTAGGAGTCTGACTCATACACTCCTAACTAAATAAACCGCCTATATCTCGAAAGGGAACAGGACGGTAAGTACGGATACAAAGCAATGTGCGGTTATTGCTTTGATCCACGAGGAGGTATTTTGTTATGAAAAGGATCGGCATTATCGGAGCGGGGGTCGTGGGAACCGCTGTCGGAGCCGTTTTGTATACCAAAGGCTATGAGATTACGGGTGTATATGATATTAAGCCCGAATCTACAAATCAGCTTGTGGAACGCATTGGATGTACAGCCTTTGATTTTCCTCAGGAAGTTTCTCGGTCAGCGGATATTCTGTTCATTACTACGTGTGATAGTGCAATAAGAAGAGCAGTAGACTCGCTGGCACAATGTGATGGTTTTCATTTAGGTCAGATTGTCGTCCACATGAGTGGGGCGCAGTCGTCAGAAGTTTTGGATAGAGCGAAAGATTTTGGTGCCCAGGTTCTCTCTGTTCATCCGCTTCAATCTTTTGCTAATCTAGAGATGGCGGAAAAAACCCTTCCAGGTTCGATTTTCAGTATTGAAGGAGATAAAGACGCTTATGACGCCGCAGTGTGTATTGTAGAAACACTTGGTGGAGAGTATTTCTTTATTGATAGAAGCGCAAAACCCCTGTATCATGCAGGGGCTTGTGTTGTGTCCAATTATCTGGTAACCCTGATTGATTTTGGGGTGAAATTACTGGAGACAACCGGGATCCCTAAAGGTCTGGCAACCAAGTCTTTATTGCCTCTCATTAACGGGACCGTTAAGAACGTTGAAAATATTGGGATTCCCAAAGCTCTGACCGGACCGATTGCCCGGGGTGATTTGTCTACGATTACAAAGCACCTGGCATGTCTGGAAGAAATGGCTCCTGAATTAATGAAATTATACAGCTGGCTGGGAATGCAAACAGCCGAGATTGCTGTAGAAAAAGGAACCATTGATACAGCAGCGATGGAAGAATTTCAGAAGATGTTCTTACAGGAACTCGCACGCACCGCGGCGATACGTTAAGGAGGGAATAAAATGGCAAGGGTTACAACAGCAACCTTAAGAGATAAAAAAAGCAAGGGTGAAAAAATAACCATGCTCACTTCGTACGATTATTCCATGGCGGGAATGGTCGATGAAGCAGGCATTGATATGATACTCGTAGGCGATTCTCTGGGAATGGTTCAACTGGGTTATGAAAACACACTTTCCGTGACGATGGAAGACATGCTGCATCATACGGCCGCCGTAGTCAGAGGAACGAAAAACACAATGGTTGTGGGGGACATGCCGTTTTTGTCTTACCACATTTCTACGACGGAAGCCGTTCGCAATGCCGGACGTTTTATTCAGGAAACCGGATGCCAGTCGATTAAACTGGAAGGTGGACTGGAACGCATCGATACGGTAAAAGCCATTCTTGATGCACAGATTCCTGTTATGGCTCATATTGGCTTAACCCCGCAATCTGTTAATCAATTCGGAGGCTTTAAGGTTCAGGGTAAGGATGTCGAAACTGCACAGAAGCTCATTGCTTCTGCAAAAGCGCTTGATGAGGCTGGCGTTTTTGGCATTGTATTAGAATGTGTCCCCACGCTTTTGGCGAAAAGAATCAGCGAAGAGGTCTCTGTGCCAACCATCGGGATTGGTGCGGGACCTTATTGTGATGGGCAGGTACTGGTGATTAACGATATGCTGGGAATGTTCAAAGGACATATCCCTAAATTTGTAAAGAAATTTGCGAACCTTGAACCCCTCATCCTGGAGGCGCTTCAATCCTATAAAACAGAGGTAGAAAATGGGACGTTTCCAGCAGACGAACACGGCTTCACAATCAAAGATGACGTGCTCGAAAAGCTGTATTAACAGAGGGGATAAGAGGGCGTAAAAGATGAAGGTATTTAATCAAATTCAAGCCATGCAGGATTGGTGTAAGGAAAAAAAACAACAGGGATATTCCGTTGGACTGGTGCCAACCATGGGGTATTTACATGAGGGACATGTAACACTGGTTCGCCAGGCCAAAAAGCAATGTGATGTTGTCGTGGTCTCTATCTTTGTCAATCCGATTCAGTTTGGGCAGGGAGAAGATTTTGAGGACTATCCCCGTGATCTGGAGAAAGACAATTTCTTGCTGGAAGCTGAACAGGTAGATGCCATCTTTGCACCGACCGCCAGAGAGATGTTTCCGCACGGTTTCAACACATTTGTTGAGGCTTATGGAGAGATTAGTCAAAAACTTTGTGCCCAGGCCCGACCAGGACATTTTAAAGGCGTTACGACAGTCGTCAGTAAACTATTTCATATATGTTTGCCTGAGCAGGCGTTTTTCGGACAAAAGGATGCCCAGCAGGTCATGATCATTGAAAAAATGGTCAGGGAGTTAAATTTCCCGCTGGAGATTGTCCGTGTTCCAATCGTGAGGGAAGAAGATGGTCTTGCGAAGAGTTCCCGTAATGTGTATCTCACGAAAGAACAAAGACAGCAGGCGTTGGTCCTGAATCGTTCTTTGCGATTGGCAGGAGAGATGATCAGAGACGGGGAGAGAAATGTGGAAAAGGTCAAACAGCTGATGGTGCAGTGCATACAGGAGAGTCCGCTGGCTGAAATCGGGTATGTGGAGATATACGATGGATACGATCTTTCCAATATCAAGGAGATAAACGGCAGGGCATTGATTGCGCTGGCGGTAAAGTTTGGGAAAACCAGGTTAATTGATAACCTGTTAGTGGAGGTGTAACTGGTGCTTCGGTATATGTTAAAATCCAAGATTCACAGGGCGGTCGTTACGGAGGCCGATCTTAATTATATAGGTAGCATTACCATTGATAAGAATCTAATGGATGCAGCCGATATCCTGGAGGATGAGAAAGTTACGATTGTTAATAATAACAACGGTGCACGTTTTGAAACCTATGTCATTGAGGGAGAACCAGGCTCTAACGTTGTTTGTCTGAATGGGGCAGCTGCACGTCTGGTAGAACCCGGTGATGTGATTATTATATTGACCTATGCGCTAATGGAAGACGAAGAAATAAAGAATTATAAACCCATCCGGGTTTTTGTGAACGAGAAAAACGAAATCACGGAAATAGACTAAACTCCCATGCTGGCGTGGTACGAGCACCGATAAAAACGAGCGAGGGGTTAGGCGTGAGGCGTAACTGTAAAGGGATACTAACCCTTCTATCCATTTAAATCCGTGTCTTCAGGGTCCGTGTAATTTGCGTCTAATCAAAAATGTAATTGTCTTACGAATTGCGATAAACGAAAGGGGATCTTCGAACCAATGTCGGGAAAACTTGTGGATAGGATTATACAACTAAAAAAAGACAACAACGCAGTCATTCTCGCGCATTATTATCAGTTGCCTGAGATTCAGGAGATTGCAGATTTTGTAGGAGATTCCCTGCAACTTGCCCAGAAGGCCAGTCAAACGAAGGCAGATGTCATCGTTAGCTGTGGCGTACGCTTTATGGCGGAAACAGCCAAAATATTAAATCCGGAAAAGATGGTCTTGTTGCCTGCATCCAATGCAGGTTGTCCCATGGCAGACATGGTGACGGCTGATGCACTGCGGGACAAAAAAGCAGAACATCCTGATGCGGTCGTTGTAACCTATGTGAATTCATCTGCAGCGGTGAAAGCCGAGAGCGATATCTGCTGTACTTCCTCTAACGCTGTAAGGGTTGTAGAATCAGTTCCCCCTGATCAGGAGATCCTGTTTGTACCTGACCGAAATCTAGGGCAGTTTGTAGCCAGCCAAACCGGAAGAAGAATAATCCTTTGGGACGGCTATTGTCCGGTCCACGATGTGCTGGCGGTACAGGAATTACAGGCACAGATGGAGGCTTATCCCGATGCGCGGGTTGTGGTTCATCCCGAGTGTCAGCCAGATATTTCTGCCCGGGCGGATGCGGTGAAGTCCACAGCAGGTATTTTAGATTACATTAAAAATACGGATGCCAAGACATTTATTGTTGGAACAGAAGAAGGTTTTCTGCACACTGTTCAACAAGATTGTCCTGACAAGACCTGCTATCTTGCCAGAAAATCCTTTGTTTGTAAAGATATGAAACAGATTGATTTGCAAACGCTGGTAAGGTCTATGGAAGGACTGGAAGAACAGGTCATTGTTCCGGAAGGGATTCGCCAAAAGGCATATCAGGCCCTTGAGAACATGTTGCGTCTGGGCTAGGGGCGTAGGAAAGTGTAAGGTTTTAGGTGAAATATGAGAACAAGTAGATTTATTAGTCAACTGGACAGGGAGCTTCCCGTTGTCCATACCGATTTTTTAATTATCGGCGGCGGTATTGCCGGACTCTTTACTGCGCTTAAGGCAGTGGCCTATGGGAAGGTCACAGTTTTAACCAAACAAACACTAAAAGAATCCAATACCGGACTGGCTCAAGGGGGGATTGCTGCTGCAGTGCATGAGGAGGATTCCCCCTTTTTGCATCTGGAAGATACCCTCGAAGCAGGTGCCGGGCTCTGTGATATTGATGCGGTAGACGTTCTGGTAAGGGAAGGCCCGGACCGGGTTCGAGAGTTAATTCATGCAGGAGCGTCCTTTGATATGAAAGACGGGGATATTTCCCTGACCCGTGAAGGCGCACATTCCAGAGCGAGGATTCTTCATGCGGCAGATGCTACCGGAGAAGCCATAAGGGTTGCGCTGGTCGCGAAATGTGAAGAAAATCCCGATATACATATCTGCGAACACCATTTTTTAATTGATCTTCTGGGAGACGAACAGCAGCGAGAATGCTACGGGGCACTGGTTTTTGATGAAGCGATGGGGGGCCAGGTGCTGTATATTGCGCGGGCGACCATTCTTGCAACCGGAGGCGCCGGGCAGTTATACCAGTTTACAACCAACCCGGATGTAGCGACTGCTGATGGGATGGCAGCTGCATTTCGCATTGGCTGTGAGCTGAATGATCTGGAGTTTATCCAATTCCACCCCACCGTGCTTTACAGTCAGGACCGGCAGCGGTTTTTGATCTCTGAAGCCGTTAGAGGGGAAGGCGGCCTGTTGTTAAACTGCAGGGGGGAACGATTTATGTCCCAGTATCATCCCCTGGAAGAACTGGCCCCGCGCGATATCGTGTCCCGCGCGATACTGAGCGAGCTGGAACGGACCGAAAGCGAATGCGTTTATCTAGACATGAGGGGCATTCCATCGGTAACGACGCGTTTTCCTAATATCTATCGCATCTGTCTGCAACGCGGAATTGACCTCAGCAAAGAACTGGTCCCCGTATCCCCGGCAGCCCATTACACCATGGGAGGTATCAAAACCAATACCAGTGGGGAAACTGGAATCAGCGGATTATACGCCTGTGGAGAAACAGCCTGCACAGGCGTACATGGCGCCAACCGACTGGCATCCAATTCATTGCTGGAAGGCATTGTATTTGGTCAGCGAATCATTAATCAGGTGGAAGAGATTATGTACAGGCGATTACGTTCCGTGGATGAGATCTATCGTAGTTATAATAACAGTAGTGTTTTTATCCCGTGGGATTCCCAGATTAGTCCACGGGAAGCAAAAGAAAGTTTGCAGAAGTTGATGTGGGAAAATGTGGGCATTATTCGTGATGAGAAAGGGCTAAAACAGGCCAATAAAGAAATTGAACAGCTATACAATAGATTGACACCGGATGATCATTTCGTGGCCTATCTGGAAGTCATAAATATGTTAACCGTTGCACATATCGTTGTTCAGGCGGCACTCTGGCGAAAAGAAAGCCGGGGTGGACATTTTCGGTCTGACTTTCCCCGACGAAACGATATTCAATGGGTCAAACACATGACATTTATCAACTGCTAAAACACAATGGGGGAAACAATGGGAGCAGAACACAAGGGGACGGTTCTTTTGTGTTGTTTACAATGCTAATCAATTTGAGGAATACTAAAATAAACAACACAAAAGAACCGTCCCCTTGTGTTTCGCCCTACCTTGTTGTAAAACGGGAGGAGAACAAATGAGAGATCTGGGATTAGAAGATTTAATTAAAAGAGCACTGGCAGAAGATATTGGTCACGGGGATATCACCACCATGAGTTTGATTCCTGAAGAACAAGAAGACAGGGGCATCTTCTACTGTAAGGCGGAAGGGGTACTGGCAGGGATTGATGTTTGCCAGGCAGTCTTCGTATACCTTGATGCAGAGGTAAAATTCGAATCATTAAAGCAGGATGGAGATTCTTTGCAGCCAGGCGACACAATTGCCGTGGTTCATGGGAAAACCCAGACCCTGTTAACCGGGGAGAGAGTTGCATTGAATTTCCTGCAGCGTCTGTCCGGCATTGCCAGCAAAACGCGTTGCATGACAGAGGTAATTCGGTACAGCAAGGCAGAGTTGTTGGATACACGGAAAACAACCCCCGGCCTGCGGGTGCTTGAAAAATATGCAGTGAACATAGGTGGTGCACGGAATCATCGATTTGGTTTGTATGACGGGGTGATGATCAAGGACAACCATATCAAAGCGGTCGGCAGTATTCAAAAGGCAATCTCTGGCGCGCGCAAGAGCGTACCCCATACAATCAAGATTGAAGTCGAGGTAGAAAACCTCCAACAGTTGCAGGAAGCCGTGGATGCGCGAGCGGACATCATTTTGCTGGATAACATGGATTCCGCGATGATGAAAGAAGCCGTTGAACTCGTCAATGGTCGGGCCCTTCTGGAGGCTTCAGGTGGCATCAATGAAGAGAACCTGGTGGAGGTCTCCAAAACCGGCGTAGATTTCATCTCCGTAGGTGCCCTGACGCATTCCGTTTCCAGCCTGGACATCAGCTTCGATATTGAAGCAGTGAATTAATAAATTGGAACCGAAAACGCACCCTACGGGTACCACAGATACTTTTTTCAGTCGTTTAAATAGGATGCTGATGTTCGCTGATTACCGCAGATGAAACAATGGGGACGCAATTAAGGTTGCTGATTGATGCTGTTCTTTTATGAATATTAAAAACAGCGTTAATCTGCGAACATCAGCAACCAAAATCACGAACGAAGCGCGTGTTGCGGGGACGGTCCTTTTAACACGCTTTATTGTTTACGTGGTACGACACATTTTTTTGACTAAAAGCGTGTTAAAAGGACCGTCCCCGCAACACGCGTTTCTTCAACAACCAAAGGTATACAGTATATAAAAAAATACTTCTAGGCAGACAGTTAACCAAGTGATATGATAGTGGTTAACAATTTGTAAGAGGTGAAATAATTATGAAAATTACGACCCGAGAGATCGTGTTGGCTGGTTTTTTTACAGCACTTATGTGTGTATTAACTATTCTGGTCCGAACAGTTCAGCCAGTTATCGTGATTCCGTTCAGTTTGCAGCCCCTGGTGGTACTTATGGCAGCATGTTTTCTGTCTCCTCCCGCAGCCTTCCTGAGTATGCTGGCGTATTTGCTGCTTGGGCTTCTTGGCTTGCCGGTATTCTCCAAGCCTCCCTTCGGCGGGCCTGCGTATGTGCTGTTGCCTTCCTTCGGATTTATACTTGCTTTTCCACTGGCTGCATGGGTGCAGTCCAAACTGATTAAACAGATGAAATTTATTCAGTTCGTGTTGGCAGGGATGGTGGGTGTAATGGTCATTTATCTGGTCGGTCTTCCGTACCTTTATATGATCCTGAATTTCTATACGGGGTATACTGTAGATGTCATGGGTGTTTTAAAGATGGGGTTCCTGCCCTTTATTGTGTTTGACCTCCTGAAAATCATGGGTGCTTCCTGGCTGGCTATCGAAATATGCAGGAGATTAGATTATAAACGAGAAGTCTAAAGACGAAGATGACACAGGGGGACGGTCTTGGTGTGTCATTTTTAAGCATTATTTGTAATAAATATAGATCTTCATCAAAATGACACACCAAGACCGTCCCCCTGTGTCATCTGGATTTGTTGTGTTGCATTGTATATACTATATTTTAGACGAATTTTTAGAAACGAAACATGGGGATGGATATTATAAAGAAACCGGAGGGACGGCAATGGTATTAGTTTTCGATGTTGGCAACACAAATATGGTGATTGGGGTTTATGAGGGCAAAGAACGGGTAATGCACTGGCGAGTGAGAACAGATACGCTGCGCACTGCCGATGAATACGGCATGATGTTAAACTCACTGTTTAATTATCATAAACTGGATATAAAAGCGATTAAATCAGTCGTGATATCTTCTGTTGTTCCCACACTTATGATGGAACTCAATCAAATGAGCGAACGCTATTTTTCTTGTAAACCGCTGGTGGTTGGCCCGGGCGTTAAGACCGGCCTGCCGATCAAGTACGATAATCCTCGCGAAGTAGGCGCAGACCGTGTGGTAAATGCGGTTGCCGCATATGAAAAATATGGGGGACCTTTGATTATCATTGACTTCGGCACGGCGACCACCTTCTGTGTCGTGAATGAGCAGGGCGAATATATGGGCGGAGCCATTGCTCCAGGCATTCGAATTTCAACCGATGCACTCGTGTCCAGAGCGGCCAAACTACCTCGTGTGGAATATGTTAAGCCCAAAAGCATGATTGGGAAAAATACTGTGATGAGCATGCAGGTTGGCATCGTGTATGGTTTTGTAGGTCAGGTGGAAGGGATTGTACACCGTATGAAGGCCGAAATGGGTGAAAATCCTAAAGTGATAGCAACAGGAGGTCTCGCAGCTGTTATTGCGGCGGAAACGAATACCATTGATGTAATTGATGAGTTCTTAACACTGGAAGGACTCCGCATTATATACGAAATGAACCGGGGGTAAGGATGTTTACGATTGGAACAATGGAAATGGAGAATAGGGTAGTATCGGCACCGCTTGCGGGGGTTACAGATAAGGCTTACAGAATGGTAGTAAAGGACTTCGGTTGCGGACTGATTTTCTCTGAAATGATCAGTGACATGGGGCTTATTTACCAGCAGAGCCGTACCAAACGCCTTGCGGATACCAGTGGGGAAAAGGGACCTGTTGGGATGCAGATATTTGGCTCTGATCCAGAAGCTATGGCAAAAGGTGCCAGAATTCTGGAGGATATGGGAGCACAAATCATAGATATTAATATGGGCTGTCCTACTCCTAAAATTATAAAAAATGGAGAAGGGTCAGCCCTTCTCCTTGATCTGAAGAAAGCCAGACAAATCATCCATCAAATCATTGCGTCTGTATCTGTACCGGTGACGATCAAGATGAGAAAAGGATGGAATGATGAAGAGGATACCTATCTGGAATTGGCAGGTATTGCTGAACAGGAAGGTGCCGCAGCCATAACCCTTCATCCCCGGAGTCGTACGCAGTTTTTCTCCGGTCATTCGGACTGGACGTCGATTCGGAAAGTGAAGGAGCGAATTGGAATTCCTGTCATCGGCAATGGGGATATATGGACCGCTGATGACGCTGTTCGTATGATGGATGAAACCCGTTGTGATGCTGTCATGATTGGACGCGGCGCCCTGGGCAATCCGTTTTTGTTTCGAGAGACAGTGGCCCTTATTGAAAATGGACGTCGATTACCGCCGCCAACCAACGAAGAAAAACTGCAGGTAGCTATCCATCACCTGGATTTAGCCATCGCCTTCAAAGGCGAATCCGTAGCCGTACGGGAAATGCGCAAACACCTCTCCTGGTATATCAAAGGCATGCGCGGTGCAGCCCAGATGCGGGAGCACATCAACCGCTCCACCACGCGTGAGGAGATCATGCAACATGTACAAACCGTGTTTCTGACAAAGGGATGACACACCAAGACCGTCCCCCTGTGTCCTAATTGTTTTAAAACAATTAGTTTAAATGAAACAAAATCGTTTCTCTGTTCCACAACTTGTGTTAAAAACTATGTGATGATAAAATGATATCATTGCTGTGTACAAAATTGTGCTCAAGGAGAGAAATGATGGATTATTTTCGCATTCAGGATAAAATGATCAGCTGGAAAAAGATCGAGGATAAGTTAAACAGGATTTTGCAGCTTCGCGTACGAGGGATTTCACAGCAGGAAGTTGCGGATCGATTGGGGATTGATCGTACGTTTATCTCTCGCTTGGAAGGGATTGGAGAAATACGCAAAGGGCAGCGGATTGCCTGTGTGGGTTTTCCCCTGTCAAACAAAGAAGAGATACAGGCGATCCTAGAACAGGAAGGGGTAGACTATGTCTTGCTGATGACAGAACAGGAACGTCTGGATTTTGTCAATCAGCGCTCCGGCAAAGAACTGCTCAATGAACTCATGGGCATGATTGCCCGCGTACGGGATTACGAGGTGATTATCTGCATTGGCTCGGACGAACGTCTGCGCCTCCTGCAGGGTGTCCTGGACGGCGAGGTCATCTCCATAGAAATAGGGACCTCCCCCATCACCGAAGACAAATGGGCAGATCCCCAGGAACTAAAAAAAATCCTCCGCGCCATCCGAAGCGCCCGGTAGAAATATTTTAATTCACAGTAGACAGATGATGCGCAACAAAGGAGAGCAGTTGAATAGACGCGGACTCACGCGGACCTTTTTTATATTTTTCTTTAACTCAGTAGTGAGTCAGGGTAGTGAGTCAGGGGACGGTTCCTTGACTCACCCAAAAATTTATTGAAATCCAACGCCATAAACAAAAAAGGTGCTAGGCTCTTAACTTATTCAGAAAATATAATTGGTTTCTATTATTTATTTCGAATAAGTTAGGAGCCTGGCTTCCTTCATGCAGCGTTACCACCCAATGATCTAGAACGCAGAGTATCCAATAAGTTTACAAATGGGGTATGACCCCATTTGCATGAAAAATCGTCCCTTTTTTAAAATATAAAAAAAGTCCGCGAAAGTCCAAAAAGTCCGCGTCAGTCCGTGTCTATTCAACTTTTTCACTTCGTAGTATCTATTTGTTATCACATGTAAAAAATCCGGTGCTCTGGCACCGTTAAGGGAGGTTGTTTGGGTTGAAACATGTTGTTAGTGTTAGCCTGGGTTCATCAAAGCGGGATCATGCATTTGAGACTGATTTTATGGGGGAAAGCTTTCGGATTGAGCGGATCGGGACAGATGGGGATTGGGATAAGGCCATTCAACTGATTCGTGATCTGGATGGCAAGGTGGATGCCTTCGGTATGGGCGGGATTGATCTGTATATTTATATCGCCGGAAAACCACACGTGATCAAGGATGCCAAGAGGCTGATTAACGAAGCCAAAAAGACCCCCATGCTGGATGGAAGCGGGCTGAAGAACACACTGGAACGAAAATGCATTATGGATGTTCAGAAGGATGGCGTTTATGATCTTCGCGGGAAAAACGTGCTTATGGTCTGTGGGGTTGACCGCTTTGGCATGGCCGAAGCGTTTGAAGACGTAGGGGCGCGGTTGACCCTGGGAGATTTTATCTATACCCTGGGGCTGCCTTTACCGATTCATTCTTTGAAAACCTTGCGTATTGCCGGCGGGATAGCTGCACCTATTGTAACAAGGATGCCTTTTGATAAAATTTACCCCACGGGCACACAACAGGACGTCATAATTCCTAAACATTCGAAATACTATTATAAGGCAGATGTTCTCGCAGGGGATTTTAATTATATCCGCCGCTATCTCCCCGAAAAATTAAACGGACAGGTGGTTATTACCAATACAACCACCAGTGAGGATATGATACTTTTGAAGGAAAGAGGCATCAGCAAAGTTATTACGACAACCCCGGATATGGGGGGGAGATCCTTTGGTACCAATGTAATTGAGGCATTGATGGTGACCCTGATGGGAAAACCGATGGATCAGATCAAACCGGATGATTACTATGCGATGCTGAAGGAACTGGATATGAAGCCGGGGGTTGTTGATTTCGGAGTGAAATAGCAGTGCTTCAATTAGATTTTGCCTATCTTCATATGATGAACAGTAAACGACAGGGGCTGGCTGGACGGAAGTTTTTTCTGGACAGGCTGGCTCCCTCTTTTTACGCCCCCCGGGTGGAACGGTTGATCTCCTTCGCGGATCTTCTGTTTAAAGGGTGTAATGTTTTCCTGCCGCTGGGGGAGGCAAATTGGACCATGCTTGACCCTGAACGCAGGGATCAGGTGATGCACAGGGGCGAACAGCTACTGGCGGACTTCTCGCTATCGGAGATGGCAGTCGACCGAAGACTGAAGCCGCTTTTCCAATCGGTCGATTATGCAGACCAGCTTTGTTTTGGGGATGATTTTGTAAAAGCGCTGGCCGTGGTGTTAACCCGTGAAACGCTTAAGCGTTTTCCCGTACAGCGGTTGATTGTGGTGGGTACAGTCCCGGGCATGGAAGAATTTATAGAATATTTAACATTGTTTGATACGCCCATTACCCTACAAAATTTTCAACCTGGCAGGTATGAAATTATGGTTTACCGCCTATTATATGAAAAGGGCTTGGCAGTGAGTAATAATTCTATTCAATCCCGTAACTGGTCCAGCGGCGATTTGGTGCTCACTTTTGAACCTACTGTATATCCATTTGCATTGTCAGTACCAGACCTCTTCTTTTTCGGTCTGCATAATGATGGACACGGAATGGCTCCTGTACTGGAAAATGTCATCGCGACATCGGGACTGGACGCGGGGCTGCACACACTGGCACCAATTTTTGAAAGTTGTTTATATAGAAAAGCAGGATTTAACAAGTCTGATAGAGAATTAAACCTTTCGAGCAAAAAAGGTACCACGAAACGACAGTTTGAGGTACTCATTCAGGCAGGCGATCAAGTTGGATTGTGGGAGCCGTTTCTTGACAAGGGAATATGAGCTATTTATAATACCTTAAAGGAAATGGCAGATAACCGGAAAAAGTTTGGGAAATCTATTTTGCAGGACGTATTGGGGTCCCTCCAATACTTTTCGTTTTAATTGGGCTT
>JAYEHK010000031.1:0-57515 GCA_034659475.1 Bacillota bacterium
AGGAGTGACACCAATTATGTATAATGCAGGTAATTTTTATTTCAGTAAAGGGATAACAATGCCTGTTTGGTTTGAAAATTGGTATAATAAGTAAATTGACTTATTTATTTTTTTAACATGCCTAATTCCAAATATTTCTCCTTGATTGACGGCCAAATTCACTGAATCCAAGGCTCTCAGTCCACCGAATTCCTGGCTTATA
The DNA here is from genome assembly GCA_034659475.1 of Bacillota bacterium. GTDB lineage: Bacteria > Bacillota > Syntrophomonadia > Syntrophomonadales > Syntrophomonadaceae > JAYEHK01. The sequence continues at coordinate 203 of JAYEHK010000031.1, forward strand.
TTCTTTAACTCTAAGATTGGCATGATTCCACCTCTTTTTTACCAAAGCGCTTTTTAAGATCATACACTCGAATATCTCCCAGCAATCCATTGGGCCGGAAAATCATCAGAATGACCAGCAAGGCACCATAGAATAACAGTCGATATTCAGCTACAACACGAAGCAATTCAGGCGCCAGGGTCAGAATCACAGTCCCCAGAATCGTACCCGGAATACTCCCCATTCCGCCCAGCACAACCATGTTAAGCAGTTCAATGGATTTCATAAAGCCAAAATCCTGCGGGCTGATAAAATACATGTAATGGGCATACAATCCACCGCCCAATCCACCTAAAAAAGCCCCCACTGAAAAGGCAAGTACCTTCAAACGTGTGGTGTTCACTCCTGCACTCTCTGCGGCAATTTCATCTTCCCGAATGGCATAAAAAGCCCGCCCTGTTCTCGAGTTGAGGAGCTTCGCGTTGAGCACAATAACCAGAATCACAATGATCCACACGGTAAGAAACGTCGTATTTTGAGGAATACCTGACAAACCGACTGCTTTTCCACCCGGTTCAAAGTTCAGGAAAAAGACCCTGATAATTTCTGCAAAACCAATGGTCACCATCGCCAAGTAATCCCCCTCTAACCGAAGAGTAGGAATCCCAATCAAAAATCCAAAAAAGGCTGCCATCAACGCGCCTCCCAGAATGGCTGCAAAAAAAGGCACGCCAAATTGCATGGATAAGATCGCAGAGGTATACGCACCTATGCTCATAAAGCCTGCATGTCCCATTGAAAGTTGCCCAGTTACACCCGTTATCAGGTTCAGTCCCAGCGCAAGAATAATGTTGATACCGATAATGATGAGAATCCTTAAATAATAAGGATCAATAAACTGTGATAAAAATCCATCCATACTGTTCACCTACACCTTTTTTGAAATCTTCTGCCCCATGATTCCCTGTGGTCGAATCAATAAAACCAGAATCAAGATAGCAAAGGCTATGGCATCCTTATAGGAAGACGACAAATAAGCTACGCCAAAGATCTCCATAACCCCCAGGCTAAGCCCACCAATCATCGCACCCGGCACAGAGCCAATACCGCCAAGAACAGCGGCCGAAAATGCCTTCAGTCCAGCCATGGTTCCCATATAGGGCCAGACTGCATTGTAATAAATACCAACCATAACCCCCCCGGCAGCAGCAAGCGCCGATCCGACTGCAAAGGTAAAGGAAATGACACGATTCACATTAATCCCCATCAGGTATGAAGCATCTAAATCCTGCGAGCAGGCCCTCATGGCTTTACCAATGCGCGTTTTCTTGATCATTAACTGCAGTCCTACCATGAGGATCGCTGAAACAAGCAAGATGATAATCTGCAGCGACGAAACCTCTAAAGAACCTATCGTATACGTACTTTGTTTTAACACTCCTTCTGGATAACGTGTGGTATTCGTACCCCTTAATAAGGCCATCAGGGTTGACAGGAAGATGGATACACCGATTGCACTGATCAACGCCGAGAGGCGAGACGACTTTCCTCGAAGCGGCCTATAAGCGATTCGCTCCACTAGCATCCCTAAGAGCATTGAAAAAGCCATTGCCCCAAGCAGTGCCACAAAAATATTTACCCCCAGTACAGTCACTAAGAAGAGGCCTGCAAAGGCACCAAACATATAAATTTCCCCATGGGCAAAGTTGATTAACTGTACAATGCCATATACCATGGTATATCCCAGTGCAATAAGGGCATAGGTGCTTCCCAGGGTTAAACCATTTAATAATTGTTCAAAAAACATACCGTTCCTCCCAGGATAAAATTAGACTATACACATTTTAGCACAGAGTTTGTTGCATCTGGCGCTAAAATGTAAATAGTCCCGATAAATGGCCCGACCTAAACAGGACGGGCCACTAAAGGGCACCAAATATCAATCTGTTATCGTATTAACCTACTCTTGTGTTACCGAAATTTTATCCACCAGTGCAAATCCGCCGTCTTTGACAGTTAACAGACACACAGGGCTCTTAATGGGTTCGCGGTCTGCTCTGAAGGTCGTTTGACCAGATACACCCGGGTAATCTTTTAATTTGGCCAGTTCGTCTTTGAAAACAGCCGGATCACTGCTGCCTGACTGTTCCATTGCATCTGCCAGAATCATCACAGCATCATAATACTGCGCAGAAAACATGTCCGGATCTTCATTGTATTTCGCCCGGTAATCTTCCAAAAATGCAGCTGTTTCAGGACTGGGCTGATCGGTGGAGAAGCCACAGTAGAAGATAACCTTTTCTTCCACCGCACTGCCACCGAGTTTAGCGAGATCCTGACCATAGAGACCATCGCCGCCAACCAAGACGATATCCATATTCTTCTTTTTGGCTTCATTCATCATCAAAGCAGCCTCTGTATAGTATCCCGTAAATACCAATACATCTGCACCGGCATTTTTCAGTTTGGTAATCTGCGCCGAAAAGTCAGTTTCTCCATCGTTAATGCTGTCTTCCAGAACAATATTTCCGCCCTTTTCTTCAATCGCCTGTTTAAAGACCGGTGTAAGTGCTGTACTGTATCCATTGTTCATGGAAGTAATGACCGCAATGTTTTTCCATTCCTTGGTATTAATCATCCAATCTACAACCGTCGGTGCGGCAAACATATCCAGAAGGGTATTTCTGAATACATAATCACCAATCTCAACAACCCCTGCTCCGGTAGCACCGGCCGAGAAGATCACCACATTATTATCCTGTGCGACCTTGGCAGCTGCTTTGGTCAATCCCGTACAGGGATCGCCAACCATGGCAACGACTTTATCACGGGTTATATACTTCTGTGCAATGGTGTTTATTTCGCTGGTTTCGCCTTTATTATCGTCATAAAAGCCTTGCAGTTCTTTCCCCAACACGCCTCCATTGGCATTAATCTGCTCAATCGCCAGTTTCATCCCCTTTTCACCGGGAATTCCGTAGTTGGCTACTGAACCGGTTGTTGCCCCCAAAAATCCTAAATTGATTGTATCTGATTCTGCTTTTTCTCCCCCACAACCAACCGCGAGTGAAGCAAGCATAGCCAGACATAATAATAAGGCCATTTTCTTGAAAACTTTTCCCTTCATCCGTTCCCCTCCTCAAAATTCTCCAATTCATAATTGTATATTTATACAGACAGGTTTGTCCAATCTTCTGGCATGTCCTCTCTGTTTAAAAAAGTATAACAGATTTTTTATGCGATCAGAAGGTATAAATAAACACTACCTATGAATAGGCTTATTTTATCGGGGCTTATCTTCAACAGAATAATAGAGATGATAAGCAAGCGGATCATCAACTGCCTGAATGGCAAGAAGGCGGGCATCACGATTTTCAAATTTTCGCACCACACGAAAAACATCATTCGTTTTTACACGAACATACGTCATTTTCTTCACCTCTCATATCACCCCCCTGTGTGTTCTGTTATTACTATTCCCAAACAACATCTTCTCTAATTACCCGGGCAGGATTCCCTCCTACCATTGTTCGCGGCGGGACATCCCTGGTAACCACAGCATTATTCGCAACAATGGCACCTTCTCCTATGGTTACCCCTTTTAAAATAACGGCCCGACAGCCGATCCAAACATGGTCTTCAATATGGATTGGTCCGATCCTGGTTACGGGTTCTCCTCCATCAAACGCAAGCGGATGCGATGAAGTATCCATGAATAATACATGCCAGCTAATCGCGCAGCCCTTTCCAAAGGTTATTTCTTTCACCGCCAGCACGTTGCATCCATCCCCCAGATAGGTATCGTCTCCCACCACAACACGTGCTCCATCACCCAGAGAGAATCGAACCTGGCGCTCTAATAACACGTTATTGCCGATATGCACCTCGGCACATTTTCCTAAAAAAAACTCCCGGGGATTTCTGGCTCGCAGATTGTTTCCATAAGATGCCAGATGGCGTTTCGCCCGCATGGTCGTATACCAATCAGCTATTTCCTGACGCAATTTCTTAGCCTCCTTGAATTTCTCAGACCATTTCTTTTGCACCCTTGCGGGCCAGTTCGTCACAGCGTTCATTCCATTCGTCTCCAGCATGCCCTTTCACCTTGTGGATGGTAACCCGGTTACATTCCATCAAAGCCACCATTTCTTTCCAGAGATCCTGGTTGGCCACCGCTTCTTTTTTGCTGTTTTTCCAGCCGTTTTTCTGCCAGTTTTTTATCCAATTTTGCGCAAATGCATTCACGACATAGGCACTATCAGAATAAACATTGACGTTCCAATCCTGAACCTTAATCGCCTTTAAGGCTTCAATAACCGCCTTCATTTCCATTCGTTGGTTAGTGGTATTTTTCTCTCCACCGTAGATTTCTTTTATACGGTCTTCCCAGAGCAAAACTGCCCCCCATCCTCCTGGTCCTGGATTACCAGAACATGCACCGTCGGTATAAATGGTAACTTCTTTCATAGATTTCTCTTCTGCTCCTTTTCATGACGAGGATAAGCAGCAACTATTTCAACTGCCTCGGTAAGTGCAACAATCACTTTTAAATGGGACTGTATATCCAGATAATCAGCTTTGGCCAACGTTTCCCCTTTGGGAGTCGCTACGTACTTGGGTTTAAGCCGATTCAAAGCATATGCAGCCACATCTGCCCGACATTTTTCACAATGACAAGCACCCTTTTTAGCATCCAAAACAATGTCCATGTTGTCCCAGACCATTTTTTCCATTATATTCATAACCTGCATAAAGATGCTCCTTTAAAACAATCCCAATGAGTACGTAGTAAATATAACATTCAGAATTATCTTCCTTGTTTACTTCTGTTTCTTCATTATAGTGTAACCAAAGCTTGGTTTTGTGTAAACAAAAACGCACATCATTAACAATTGGTTAGTACGAAAATAGGTTGAGTATATGCGGAATTATTGGTTGGTTAGTTGGTTAGTTGGTCAGTTGGAACGTTGAAGTGGGTTAGTACGAAAATAGATTTTTAATAGATGCGGACGACACAGACTTTCTGGACTTACGCGGAGTTTTTTTGTTAGGGGTTAGGGCAATACCTAGCGCATAACTCCTTACTCCTTACCCCTCACCAATTTTCATCTGTGGTTGCGTGTGCTCATTGAGTATGGCCTGCTGGCATGGAGGTTTCCACCGCGAGAAACAATATGTGCAAGTTTGAATGCATAAATGCACATTGGGTGAAATAAAGCCTGTATCTTTACAAAAACGTTTATCAAGATACAGGCTCTATTTGTATTCATATGAGACCTTAATAATCTACTAACCTTCCGCCATTTTGTTGGTGGTACTGTCTGATTGCTCTACGTAGGAAGATACATCGCCATCCAGCAAGGCTTGGTTATCTTTTTGTCTTTCCTTATTAAGACTGCGTGCACGGTCCTTCTGTGAATTATTGTCTGTGGAATAAAAACCCCCACCTTTAAAAACGATCCCCACATTTTTACTGATCAGCCTTTGTACCGGTCCTCCGCAGGTGGGACATTCCGTCAATGCATCTTCTGTAATCCGCTGTGTCTTTTCAAAGCAACCGCATTTTTCGCATTTATAATCATATACCGGCATTTTCCTCACCCCCTCCTGATAATCTACCTAATATTATGTATACCTTTACAGCACTTTTGTCAAGGCGACAGGGGTGACAAGGGGACGGGTGACAAGGGGACGGTTCTCCTGACACCTTTTTCAGTCAGATTTCCTGCTTGATTAAATTGAGATGATTAAAAAGGTGTCAGGAGAACCGTCCCCTTGTCACCCGTCCCCTTGTCACCCGTTCAAGCTAAGGTACACCATAATCGACATGAATGCATTCCAAACCCCATGTGCCACAGTCGTAACCAGTATACTATTACTCTTTTCATATAGATAGCACAAACCCATTCCCCCTGCTGCCAGCGGGATAGCACGCCACGGATCCCAGTGTACAATGCCAAAGATAAGTCCGGCTGCAACTGCTCCCCATAAGGGTCCGAGATATCTTCTGAAAACGGGGTAAATCATGCCCCGATAAAAAAGTTCTTCAGAAAACGGTCCCAGTAGTGACCCAACCAATAGAAAAATAATAAATTCTTTGAAATCACTGGTTGTCCTTAACATTTCCTCAAAATACTGCGGGGACAATTCAGGCTGAAAATATTGGATTGGAATGCTCATTACCATAATCAGTACAATCAGCAAAGCTCCTCCACCAACACCATACTGCCAATAGGTTTTGCCATCCCGCCCAATCAACCCCAGATCACGCCAGCTTCCCCGCGGAAGAAACACCGCAAACAAATACACCAGACCTATCGTTGAAATAAATTGCACCAGGAAGCTGACAAGAAAATTACCCGTCTCAGCAATACCCAGGCTCTGCAACCATTGCGTAACGATATCCATGGCCAACCCTGCATACAGGAGTCCGATTACAAGAATCCCCGCATAAACCAAAATAATTTGAGTTAATCCCCAGCGAGGTTTATTAATCAAAAACAGCCCTCCTCTATCTACAATCCATTTGCGGTTATCACCAATTCTAAAAAATTAATGGTTCCAACGTAAATAATTATACGCTTTGTTAGCTTGCTCAGTCCCTGTTTTTTTACCATACGTTAAAATCTGGTAACAAAGATAAAATTTCATCTGCACAAAATAAGTGAATTTTTCATTAAAGCCATAACACAGGGAATAATAAAAAAAGAATCTTATCCCTTATTACTAATATTCCAATGTGAGTAAGGATTGCTCATCCAGATCAACAAATCATTCGGCTAAAATTTATCTGAAAATGGAGGTATAGAAATGACTCCCTTACTGTTTATATCCATTGTCATTATCGTTCTTACTCTTCTGGTTTACTGGGTAACAACCACCATAAAAGAAGCTCCAAAGGAAGACAAGCAAGAAAAAGACTACAATCTGCGGAACGCTTATAGGTTTGAAATCGCTCCTGAATTGGCTGTTGCACCGGAACAAGAAACCATTGTGTCCCCCAACACGATAAAACTATCCGGAGAAGATGCTGCACATCTGAGAGCCTTCTGGAATCTGGAAAGAGATCGACTTCAGGAAGTGACAGATGACCTCGGCTTCAACAATGATTCCCCTGACCTGGTATTACGTTTATATGAATCCAGCGATTTGCTGCGATATCATGACATCCAGGTAGAAAACCTAAAGGGTCGGTGCCTTCTTCACCTTCACCCTTTGAAAGCTTACTATGTGGTTTTAGGTATTATGGACCAAAAATACTTTATTCCTATCTTAACGTCAAACACGGTCATAAAACAAAGATAAGAGGCATGGGGTTGTCAACAACCCTTTCCCTCTTAGAAATCTACATTGGAAACAGCAAACTAATCAGCACCAGCATCGCATGGGTATAGAATAAGGTTGCACTTAAACGCTCGGTCTTCCAATTGAAAATGTCGCTGATTTTGGTTTGTCCACTGAAAAAATGTTTAAAACTTACAGCGAGACTGCTATAATGATATGCTTCGAAACCGACAAAAGCCACCGTCAGGTATATCATAAACGGGTTTGCCAAGACAATAAATGCCAGTAAAAAATAGATCAGTTCAATCAATAGAGAAAGCCCAAACATATGCCACATTTTCATTTTACTGGAGGATCCCTGCTGTACCATCCACCCTGCAAGCGCTTTTAAAATCTCCATTTCAAAGTCCTGTGGTTGGCCTTTTAAAATATGAATGAAGTAGGATGAATACATCAAAAAAATAATGGCTGCCATAATCCCCAGGATGACGGTCATTTAGTTCACAACCTTTCCGTTGTTTTCATATAACTTCTTACAACAATATACCATAATACCCTAATCAGACACAGTTTTCCATCTAAATATGTCAGGGGACAGGATTGTTAACAATCCCGTCCCCTGACCCCCGTCTGCTTTAGGCTCTTCCTTCTAACTAATTTTACCCATTATTACTCTTTGTGAAACCATGGTTTGTTTTATTTGTTCAAGCACAAGTTTACGATCTTCCTTGCGGTGAACATAATCCAGATCATCCACTTCCAACACCAACAGTTTACCAAGGTTAAAATTCCGGTAATTATTTTCGTAGAATTGATTGAGTAAATTCCAGTATTCTCTTTCTACATCCAGTTCATCAGGACGCCCACGCTTATGAATACGACGCACCGCCTCATCAGTGTTCACCTTGAGATACACCATCAACCGCGGTGGAGCCACCTGATCAAGCAACGTCATTAACAAATTATTATAGACCGCATATTCTTCCGACTTTAGATAACCATGTTCAAGGTACATGCGAGCAAAGATCGCATCGGAATAAATGGAACGGTCCATCACCGCTTGTCCTGTCTGCATGGCCTCTTTATATTGCTTGAAACGATTGGTCAAAAAATTGGTTTGCATCGGAAACGCCCACTTTTCACGGTCATAAAAGAACTTATGTAAAAGCCGGTTCTCGTCCTCAAACATTTCACTAAAGGGCTGATATCCCATTTCTTCACAGATAATCTTCACCAAACTGGATTTTCCAACCCCTGTTACACCATCTACAACGATTTCAACCCCATGATTTTCCTGCACCTTCATACCCCTCCCGAATAAATTCCTTCCTTATTTCGTTATTCGCGATGGATGCTGGAATTTCCTACATTGTTCTATAATAATTTGTGATTGCCCTACAAAACGCCAAATAGTTTTGTTTGAATGTATAAGTACCCATGGGCGAAATATTCTGAAAGCGTTGGCGGAGCATGGAAGCACTCAAGAGCACCACACCATACAGGTGCCACTAATGAAAAGAGGTTATGCGTCGTGCTCTATGCGCTAGGCATTACCCTTACTCCTCGCCCCTGACCCCTTACAAAAAAGGTCTGCGTAAGTCCAGACAGTCCGCGTGGTCCGCGTCTATTCAACCTATTTTCTAACTAATCAATTCATATGCTCCGGATTACTCTTCTACGGTTTCCAGTGTTTGCGGATTACCTCGAACAACTGTGCGCAGGCGCACCTTCCCGCGCCATAGCCTGGCAATATATTTGATCGTTTCCAGCGCATACTGCAGCTGCAGTTCACGTCCTTCCCACTCATGTTCAAGGACCAGTACATGATCACTTTTCCTGTATTCTATTACCTTTATATTAGGAATCGAGTGAACGCCTACATTCGCAGCCAGGCTATCACGTATCTTTTTCCATCCTTCGTCATCCGCTACCTCACGAACTACATAATCTTTTCCGCTTTTGTTATACTCAAATAAATGTAAATCTCTGCAGAGCTCCTCGGTTAAATATCTCCGAATAAAAGAAGCATCTCTTTCATCCCGGCGGATCTCGAATAACGTTTGATCATCCTCAGGAAAACGTTTTTCGAGGTCTTCAAACATTCTGAATCCCAGATGATAGGGGTTCAAACTTCCTTCGTGGGGACGAACAACCTGGTTGTGACGTTTCATGAACTCAATATACAACCCCTGTGGCAGATTCAATTGATGAAGCAATTTGTAATGCCAGTGGCAGGCCCATCCCTCATTCATAATTTTGGTCTCTATCTGCGGCAAAAAATATGCGTTTTCTTCTCGCACAATCTGCAGAAGGTCCTTTTCCCATTGACTTAAAGGAGCATACTGATAAAGAAACCACAAAACATCTTCCTCGGGTTCAAGTGGGATTTTGTTTAAATCCGGTAAGGGAAGACGTTCCTTTTTGTTAAGGAGTGGATGATCCCTAATTACCGGTTGAGCCTTCTGCAACAGCTTCTGCTTGGTTTCTTCTTCTGAAAGATGCTTTTCTTCTACCCACCGATAACCCTGCAGTCTCAATGAATGAGCAGCATCCAGAATGCGTTCAACACGGGCATAGCCAATGGATGGATCACTGATATATTCGTGCACCCTGCTGGCATGGGATTTAAACATTTCCAGTGTGTATTCGGCACGCGTTCCATTACGAAACATCCGATTATTCCTGAAAAAATCGTTGTGTCCATAGACATGGGCCATGGTCAGAATTTGCAGCAGTAAAGTGTTATCCTTCATCAGATACGCCAGACACGGGTTGGAATTGATCACCATTTCATAGGGTAAACCAGTTAAATTGTACCGATAAAAGGTCTTCTGCCTTTCATACGCCTTACCGAAGCTCCAGTGAGGATACCGGGACGGCATGCCCAGATAGGCTTCATACCCCAGCATATCCTCGTAGTTACAGATTTCAAACTCCTGCGGATACGGATTCAGGCCACTAGCCTCTACGATTTCTTCAATTTTCTCATTCCAGTATTGCAAATCCCGCACGCTGTATTCACTGCCCAGTTTAATCACTCCTTCTCGGCTACCTTCAAGATCTTGGTAAAGGCCGGCCAGATATCATCCTTGCCTCCCATCGAAACAGAAACGAAATTGTCTCTATCAATTTTTTCCTCAAAAACATAGGACATCGTCGCTTGAGTAGTCCAGGTTGAAATGATTTCCCCATAGCCAAACATATTGCATACCTGGCAGAGTTGAATCGCCTTATCAACAGCCTTTTGTGTATCCTCCTGCCAGTTGTCTCCGTCACTGCAATGAAAAGCATAGACATTCCATACGCTGGGATTAAACCTCTCCTGGATGATTTCAAGTGCCTTCTCATAACCGCTGCTGATCATCGTTCCGCCAGATTCTCCCCGATGAAAGAATTCATCTTCGTTAACCTCCTGGGCACGTGTCGTATGATTAATAAATACCACTTCAACGTTCACATATCGATAACGCACAAACTGATACAGCAAGAAAAAGAAACTCCTCGCCAAATATTTCTTACTCAGATACATTGATCCGGAATTATCCATAATGCAAATCACGACAGCATTTGAATCAGGACGCATTTCCTCTTTGAGTCGCTGGTATCGAAGATCGGTTTCACTAAAAGGAAAACGCCGGTCTTCCTCTTCTTCTCCCATTTCGTTCCACAATGCCTGCATTGATTTCTTCCGCTTGATCCGCTCTGCCATGGTGCGTTTTTTGGAAAGACGGGGCGGAATGCCCTTGCGCTGGATACCCCATCGTTTACTGGTCGTTTCTGTCTCCAGGAGAGAGAATTTCTTTCGTTCCATAAAGGGTAAATCGATGTCCTCAAACAGATATTGAACCAGTTCTTCCAGCGTTATCTCGGTTTCATAAAACTCGTCTCCATCCCCCGAACCAGCACCATCAGAGCCCTGCGCATCTTTTCCTGCCGGACCAAGGATGCGCTGTCCACGCTTTTCATTCCCCTTCCCAGTGGCGATGCCGGGGCGATTTTGCCCATAGATAAACTGATATTCTTTTAGACCGCGAATCGGAATCTTAAAGGTTTTCCCTTTACTTTGTCCAATAATGCTTTCTTCGGCAATGATGCTGCCCAGGTTTCGCTTTATTGATTCCTCGACTAGCTGTCGATGACGCCTGCGATCCTCTGAACTCCGGTCCTTCCCATCACGATCTGCTTCGCGAAAAATAGCCATACTCCTACCCTAATCCTTCCATAGGTTATTGGCGGCATATTTTAATATAACGTTACAGCAATGGTCACAGTAACCGTTTTTCTTCATTTCTTCAACCATAGCGTTATACTTCTGGGTTTGTTCCTGGTCACGCACACGGGACTGCGTAATCACCCTTGATAGCTCTTTCACAGAATATATGAGCTTCTTTTCAATCGCTTCTTTCAACGGTTCATACGATGTATAATCGATTTTGGCATCATTTCGCAGCAAAGAAAACATATATGCGGTTACATCATGCCGGAATCCTTTGGCTGCTGTTCCTATGATTCCCAGCTGACTTTCAATGGATTCCAAAAATTTTTCGTCTGGATCCAACTCTTCTCCAGTGTTCTTGTCTTTAAGTCTGGTTCTATTCACATAAGCCTCGGCATGATCAAGATAATTATTGAAAAGGCTTTCGGTTTGTTCTCTAAATCCATGAATAAAGGCACGCGTAACTTCTTTTTCAAGAATGCGATTATACTCATTTTTAATGACTTCCTGGAGAAAATGCAAAAGTCTTTTTCGTTCATCTTCTGCCATATCCGTATCCCGAACAGCTTTTACCAGGGACTCCATAACCAGAATAGGATTAATACAATCGTGCACAGATTCTGACAAGGCATTATCAATAGCCTTCATGATAAATCGGGTAGAAATGCCTCCCAGTCCCTCTTTTTCTGTTTCCTCCCGGAGTTCCTGAATATCAATCCGCTGTGACATATCCTTTTCAACTATTTCTTCTCCATTATAGATACGCATCTTGGTAAGTGGATCTACTTTGTTGGATGGGCTCAGACGGCTCATTATTGCAAACATAGAAGCAATTTCAATGGTATGAGGAGCAATGTGAGCATGAAACCTGCTCTGTTTAAGAATCTTTTTGTAGATTTTTACATCCTGGTCAAGCTCAAGACAATAGGGAACCTCTACCTTCACAATACGGTCAAGGATTGCTTCATTGGTATGATCGGATTTAAATTTATTCCATTCCGCTTCATTAGAATGTGCCAGAATAATACCGTCAAAATAGATCATGGAATTTTTACTTGGTGAAGGAATAGACTTTTCCTGTGTAGCTGTAATGATCGCGTGCAGATACTCCACATCATTTTTAAATATTTCAATGAACTCGACAATGCCACGGTTCCCTGCGTTGAATGCTCCATTTAAAGAAAGAACCCGAGGATCATCTTCGGGATAAAGATCCATCTTGGATATATCAACAGACCCTACCAGGACAGATGCATCCTGATTATTAGGATCGACAGGCGGAACCACAGCAATCCCTTTTCGCGACCGAACGGAGAAACCAACCGTTTCCACCTCAAAGTCCTCATAATTCCCCTGATATTCATTTACGAGTCGATATCGACATATAGGACACAGCTCACCTTCAATCTTAAACCCCAGCATCTCCTCAAATTGGCTTCGCAGGTGCTTGGGAATGAGATGCAGCGGATCTTCCCGCATAGGACAACCTTTGAGGGCAAAGATCGGCGGTGAACTTTCCAATGCTCTTTTCAAGGCCTCCATAATGGATGATTTTGAATGAAAAATTTGTTTCCTTGCAAGAAAAACTTTCAACACATAAAAACCTATACTGTCTAATACTATAAAATGGCAAAAGATTTTGTTGTCTTTTAAGAAGTGTTATGATAGCTTTATAATACCGTATTGCAATAATTAACTATTGTATTTGTTGTATAGTTTTAAATGGAGGTAACCAATAAACTATGTTATTTGATTCATTACAGATTGGACATTTACATTTGCGCAATCGCATTGTTATGTCTGCAATTAATCTGGGCTACGCCCAAAACGGAGAAGTGAATCAACGCCACATTGACTTATACTCTGCTCGCTCTCGAGGGGGTGCCGGGCTTATTATGATAGGTGGAACGGCCATTGAGCCAACCGGTACAACGGGCGGTTTTCTCTCCCTGCACGCGGATCATTTGATAGAAGGTCATCAGGCATTGACTGCAGCGATAAAAAAGGAAGGCGCAAGCGTTGGGGTACAACTCTTTCAGGCCGGTCGCTATTCTGCCGCTTATCGGGAGGGAAAAGATGTCTTTGCTCCTTCCGCCATTGCATCTAAACTAACCAAACAGACCCCCAGAGAGTTAAGCACCTAAGAAGTGTATGAAATCATCGAATTCTTTGGGAAGGCAGCCGCAAGAGCAAAAAAGGCAGGCTATGAGTTAATTGAGGTCATCATGAGTGCAGGCTACCTGGTAAGCCAGTTTCTTTCACCAGTGAGCAACCATCGTACAGATGAATTTGGAGGGAACTGGCATAATCGTATGCGATTTGCGCTGGAAATAATAAACTCGATTCACAGCCAGGTGGGCGACGAATTTCCTTTAAGTGTTCGACTGGGAGCCAGTGATTTTGTTGCTGGCGGCAATACTTTACAAGAAATGACCGAATTGGCTGAAGAACTTGCCAAAACCATTAACATGATTAATGTAACCGGAGGATGGCATGAATCGCTTATCCCACAGATTCAAACCGAAGTTCCCCGAGGTGCTTACAGCTATCTGGCGCGAACCATCAAAGAACATGTCAATATCCCGGTTGTCGGTTCTAACCGCATTAACTCTCCGGAAGTTGCCGAGGAAATCCTTCAAAACCGCGAGGCAGATCTGGTTACAGTAGCCAGAGGTTTTTTGGCAGACCCCGATTGGGGCGTAAAAGCCCTGGCTGGCAATCCTGCTTCAATCCGCAAATGCATCGGATGTATGAACTGTTTTGAAACACTCTTCGCAGGTCAGGGTGTAAGCTGCGCGGTTAACCCAACCTGTGGACACGAAGCCGAGGCCAATATCAAACGATCCGCAAGTCCGCGCCGTGTACTGATTGTCGGAGCTGGTCCAGCAGGTCTGGAAGCTGCCAGAGTATTCGCGCTAAAAGGCGATCAGGTGACCGTTTGGGAAAAATCCTCCCAGATAGGGGGACAATGGAATATCGCCTCCGTACCGCCAGGAAAAAAGGAATTTGCTTCGCTACTTATTTACTATGCAGCTATGCTGCACGACCTCGGTGTTGATCTTGTGCTGGAGAAAGAAGCAGCTGCCAATAATATAGCACAACAATCTTTTGACATGGTTTTCATTGCAACTGGAGCCAACGCAGCTAGTCCTCCTATACCAGTAAAAGGTGACGCCAACATTATCAATGCCTGGGACGTTCTCCAGGGGGAAAATGTTGTAGGTCCCAATATCGTTGTGGTTGGTGGGGGATCGGTTGGATGTGAAACCGCTCTTTATCTTGCTGAAAAAGGCACGCTGGATGCAGAGTCACTGCGTTTCCTGTTCGTTCATCAAGCAGAAACACCTCAGAACCTCTTCAACCAGCTTACAAAAGGGAGCTTCTGCGTGAAGGTCGTAGAGATGGGATCACGCCCTGCGTCTGACATGATCAGTGCCATTCGCTGGACAGTGCGAAAACAAATGCATATCCTGGGTGTTCAAACCTTAACACAAACACGCGTATTAAATATAGACGGTAATCAAGTCCATGTCCTCACCGAACAGGAATCAGAAAAAATCCTGCTGGCGGATACCGTTGTCATGGCAGTGGGTGCGACGTCCAATAATAAACTGTATAATGAAATCAAAGATAATATGCCCTGCGTTTATTTACTCGGTGATGCTGAAAAAACCGGGAAAGTCGTTGATGCAATACACAACACCTTTCATCTGGTCAAAGAACTTTGATTCAAGGTAGTTCATCATACGTATCAATATTAACAGCCAGGATTTGTTAGAAGGGAGTATTCATATATGTCACTGGAATACACACTGCTCGGTTTACTAAATCGCAAGGCCAGAACGGGGTATGAGCTATCCAAAATTGTAGCCAAAACCACCAATTTCTATTGGACAGCAACCCGAACACAGGTCTATCAATCTCTTAAACGCATGGCAGCAAAGGATTGGATTGAGGTTGAAACAGTCCCTCAAATAGGGAAACCTTCCAAGCAGGTTTATCATATTAATGAAAACGGCGAACAGGCCTTTGAAGACTGGCTCCTCAAACCGCCTGACGCACCGATCTTAAAAGAGCCTTTCCTCTTACACATGTATTTCCTGGATTTGCTTCCCAAAGAAGAGATCATTAAAAAGATAAAAGCGATGCAAGCTAGCCATATAAAACAGCTCAAAGAATACGAAGAATACGAAAATACGATTATTGATCCCCGCCGCACGGAAAAAGAAAACATGGCTCGTTCTCTGCCACTGCTGAATGGAATTCTGCTTGAAAAAACCTCGTTACAATGGTGTGAAGAAGCCCTGCGTAAGATTGAAACACTGGAAGAATAAACAAAAACTCCAGTTTCGTACTTGACAGATTATGCACAACAACAAGGTATGTAAAATTTAACACGGATTACACGGATTTAGCGGATTTTCACGGATTAACTTATTGGAACTTTAATTTGGTTACATGTTTATTGCATAATTCGCAGAAAAGCTTTAACTCCTATTTAATATAGAATATCTTTCATTCATAAGAAACTGAAGACTGCTCAACGGGTTAAAATACAATTAAAATTTAAAAATCCGTGTAAATCCGCATCATTATTAACGACTGTAAGGAGTATCAGTTGTATCCGCAGGATGTACCCGAAGGGTCCGTGTAATCTGTGTTGAATTCGTTCTTTGCTTTTGACGCATTATCGTCTACTACGAAAATTTGAGGCAATAACAAAAGGAGAGGGGCATCCCCTCTCCTTTTTGTTTATGCTATTTAACGCTTAGCGCAGAACCGACTGATTGTTTGTTTTTGAGTTTATGAATGGCGCGTTCCAACCCTTCGACGGTTAGTTCCTCCATGGGGAAAACACTGGCAATGGTTCGGATTGTATAGGCTCCATCCATCCAATCCCAATACTTTGTCGGAATTGGATTCAACCATACCGAGTAATCAAAATGCTGCCGAATTTGTTTGAGCCAGTCAATACCCGGGCGATTATTATACAATTCCCAGTCAACCACACCGCCCTCACGCATCAGTTCATAAGGCGCCATACTGGCATCCCCGACAATGATAACACGATAGTCTTTGCTATACGTCCGTAGTATATATTCGGTATCCATGTAATCGTCCTGATAACAACCAGGTGTATTATACATCCAATCATAAATACAATTATGAAAATAAAAGATCTTTAAATCCTTAAAATGATTGGCTTTATTCACGGCTGTAAAGAGCTGATTACATAAACGGCTGTAGGAAAACATTGATCCCCCTGCATCCATTAGGAGTAAAACCTTCATGCCATTGACACGAGGACGATCCCATACCAGTTCAAGCCGCCCCGCATTCTTGGAGGTCTGATCAATGGTTCCATCCAGATCCAGTTCTTCACGAACACCATCAAGCCTGGTGGTAAACTGTCGCAGTTTTCTAAGGGCTACCTGAAACTGGCGTACGCCCAGAGTTTCATCAGTTCTGAACTCCTGAAAACGTCTCATTCCCGCAACCTTCACCGCAGACTGGTTACGTCCTTCTCCGCCAATCCGAATCCCCTCTGGATGATAACCTGAATGTCCAAAGGGTGAAGTTCCACCAGTGCCTACCCATTTGTTGCCGCCATGGTGTTCTTCTGTCTGTTCTTTCAATCGTTCTTCCAGCATTCTTTTCATCTCTTCCAGATCCAATTGCTGATGATTGCGGCGCATTTCATCGGTTACTTCTATCGGGGGCAGTTCTTTATTTAACCACTCCCATATCTTGTCAGGCAGTCCCTCCGGTGTTTCTACATCTTTAAAATAGCTGGCAAAAGCCAGATCAAACCGGTCATAATGAGCCTCTGTCTTCACTAATATGGCTCGGCAAAGACGGTAAAACCCGGTTAGACTGGAACCAGCCATGCCTTTTTCCAGTGCCTCCATTAGTGTCTGCCATTCGTTCATGGAGACGGGTACACCAAAATGCCTTAGATAATAATAAAAATCAGTAAACATGTACTTCTCTCCCTCCGCATTTGACTGTTAAATACGTCCTAGCGGTAGTGATTCAGAGAATTATTCATTCTGGTTTGCGGTCTGTTCTGCGTTTTTTGGTATAACTGATTCAACAGGGTATCCAGATCTTCATTCTTCTTCAATAACACGCCCAGGAACGGCAGGTCTTTCTTGATTTTCGCTGGACTAATCCCCCCAACCACCAAGGCCTGTAACCAGTCGATTAATTCACTGGTTGAAGGTTTCTTCTGAATGTTGGGAATGTTACGCAGCATGTAAAAGGTCTCCATGGCCTGATCAAGAATTTTTTTCTCCAGATCAGGATGATGAACCCGAATTATTTTCTCCATTTCATCTGCTTCAGGGAAAGCAATATAATGAAAGATACAACGTCTCAAAAACGCATCCGGTAGTTCCTTTTCAGCATTGGATGTTATAATCACTATCGGCCTGTTAACAGCCGCAATGTTTTCCTTCGTTTCTGGAATATGAAAACTCATCTGGTCTAATTCCCACAGAAGGTCATTAGGGAATTCGAGATCTGCTTTATCGACTTCATCAATCAAAAGCACAACCTGCTCATCAGTGGTAAACGCCTCACCCAGTTTCCCCAGCTTAATGTATTGTTTAATATCTCCCACGTTTGCTTCGCCAAACTGACTGTCATAAAGGCGCTGCACCGTATCATAAACATAAAGCCCTTCCTGCGCCTTGGTCGTTGATTTGATGTTCCAGATTAAGAGTTTTTTATCCAATGCCTCAGCAATACTCTCCGCCAACATGGTTTTACCTGTACCTGGTTCTCCCTTAATCAACAATGGTTTACTAAGAGCAATGGCAATGTTAACGCTGTTTCTTAGTTCGTCAGAAACAATATAATCTGATGAACCTTTGTACTCAGCAAGTTGTTTACCCATTCTAATGATTCCTCCAGTCTTTCCGATAGAAATATTACCATAATCAATCGAATCATAACAGATCTGCAGTCCCCCGTCAACGGAAACAAATGAGGCATGGGGACGGTTCTTTTGCCTCACTCGGAAGCGTACTGACCGGCTAAAAATCCGGTAGAAAAGGCTGCCTGCAGGTTAAATCCGCCTGTGTATCCATCAATATCCATCACTTCCCCTGCCAGATACAACCCCTGAATCAAACGGGATTCCATGGTTTTGGGATCAACCTCTTTCACATTCACCCCACCTGCTGTCACGATCGCTTCCTTAATGGGACGGGTTTGGCTGATAGTTATTGAAAAATTTTTCAACAGATATCCCAACGTATGACGCTCTTCACGGGTAATGTGATGACATTCCTTCTCTGGATCAATCCCACTAAGCGTAATAATCACCGGAATTAGCTTTTGAGGGAGCAGATCCTGAAGCGCATTTTTAAACATTTTACGTGAATACTTATCAAAATCACGCTGCAACCTTTCATCCATTTTTTCAGCTGACAGAGCTGGTTTCAGATCAAGCATAACCTTAACGTTTTTTTGCTTCTTATATATGTAATCACCGATATCACGACTCATTGACAAAATGATGGGACCTGATATGCCAAAATGTGTGAATAGCATCTCCCCAAAATCCTCATTGATCTTTTTACCTTTATCGTTATAGGACACAGCTTTCACATTTTTTAGGCTCAAGCCCTGCAGGTCTTTCACCCATGGTTCATCTGCTACCAGCGGTACCAGACCAGGACGAGGCTGAACGATGCTATGTCCCAGACGTTCCGCCAGGCGGTATCCATCTCCGGTGGAACCAGTCGTGGGATAAGACATGCCACCTGTTGCAAGAATGACGGCGTCTGCTCTGTATTCTTTATCTTTGCTCTTTACTGCGTGAACCTTCCCTTCATGCAATGTGATCTGTGATACCGCTTCATTATAGATAACATTTGTGCCATTCTGCATGACAAAATCACGAAGAATCCGCACCACGTCCTCGGCTTTATCTGACACTGGAAAAACACGGTTCCCCCGTTCCACTTTCGTTTCCATGCCCCTGGCATGAAAAAACTCCCGCACATCATCATTGGAAAAGCTATGAAACGCACTATACAGAAAACGTCCATTCCCTGGAAACCCCTTGATTAAATCATCCCTGTCCACAGCCGTCGTAAGGTTGCATCGTCCTTTTCCGGTAATCCGAAGCTTCTTTCCAGCTCTATCGTTCTTTTCCAGCAGGACTACCCGGCTTCCCCGGGAAGCAGCCACCCCAGCAGCCATCAAACCCGCCGCTCCTGCTCCAATCACTACAATCTGTTTCATAAAAACCTCCCAAAATCCATTTGTTTAAAAGCCTTAAAAAGAGTACAATAATTTTTATGTTAAACTAATATGTAAATACTAGAAACCAATAGGCACTTAAAAATAATTCCCCTTAAAACGCGCGGACAAACCTGCACATTTATGCAGTCAACCTTTACAACCGTCTCTAATGTTGACATGGTTGAGGTTATATTATGTTATATTGTAGAGGAAAGAGAGGTAAATGCAAAATGAATCAGGAAAATAAACGGGGCGTACCGGTATTTATTTTCGTTCTTATTCCAGCAATTTTGATAGGTATGTATGTTTATGCAGCATTTTTTGATGTCCCTGCACCAGAACAGACAATAACTAATTTTTATGAAGCCTATTTTGATCGTGACTTTGATACAGTTGCCGAGAACCTCAGTGTTTTTTGGGCCGTTGGTTTTCTTCCCGATTATGAACAGCTCCCCCCGGATGAACTTTTATCCAACAGAATAGATATTATGAAGAAAACAGCCGCTTTCATTGCAGGTATTGAACAGAATAATACCGTTCCCCAGAATGTCCAGATTGAAATTCTGCAAGAGTACACCCGTGAAGCTGAAAATAGCGCAATCGTAGCCTATCAGTTTATTGAAAACGAAAAAACTACCAGTATGGAAGCTGCTATTTTAATCCGCGAAAATGGCAAGTTCCGGATATTCAATATGACCCCCGTTGATCCCGTTTCTCTTCAGCAGATTCAAAACGTGGATATCAGCATCCTCGATAAGAATTTCGAACAACTTCTGACCAGCAAAAATTTTTAAATAACATAGTAATGCATATGAAACAGGGGGGGACGCTAGAGTGACAAGGGGACGGGGTTGTTGTCACCCTTTTGCACCATAAAACCTCCCTGAAGTCAAGATAATGTAAAAGGGTGACAACAACCCCGTCCCCTTGTTACTTTTTTTATGTCCCATAAAGAAAACCGTTTTTCTTTAATTCAATATTCACTTTTGGGTTTTTTATGAAAACTGTTTAACCAGCGTAATTAATTCCTCTGATATAATCGTAAGATCACTAACCCTGCTCAGGATTTCTTTTACCGCTTGTTCCTGTTGCGATGCAAGTGCACTTATTTCTTCAGTACTGGCAGCCGATTCTTCGGTTGCAGCAGAAATGTTTTCTACATCACGTACCACGGAATCAGATGAAGCTAGAATTTCCTCCACAAGCGCTGATAGCTCTTGAATTGCGGAATCAATACCATAGGCTCCTTCTTCAATCTCTTCGAACATATGAGTGGTTTTGGTAACCGCGACAGATTGTTTTTGGTTTACTTCTGCACTGTGTTTAATTTCATTAACAGTCTGCTCCATGCGCTTCTGTATATCCTCGATAAGCTCATAAATATCAGCCGCAGCCATTCTAGATGCTTCAGCCAATTTGCGAACTTCATCCGCTACCACGGCAAAACCTTTTCCTGCACTGCCTGCTCGGGCTGCTTCTATCGCTGCATTAAGAGCTAGTAAATTCGTTTGTTGAGCAATCCCACCGATGAGATCTACAATGCTTTCAATTTCCTTGGATTTATCATTCAACACAAGAACCGACTGATTCAATATTTCCTGACTTTCACTGCTTTCTGTCATACGTTCAACCTGTTCCTGCATAATCGTAATACCAGCCGTCACAATGTTTTTAAAACTCCCAGATTGGTTACGGACCACCTGAATATGATCTCCCGCTGCCGCCAGCGCATCTGAAACCTGTTTAATTACCTCTGTGGTTTTACTTGCATAAACAGCCTCCTCTGAAGCATTTTGTGCAAGCCCTTCCACACTTGTACCAACCTGTTCCGCTGCCTTGCCGGTTTCATCTGCTGACGTCAATAACTGTTCCGAAGAAGCCTTTACTTTGTCAGCCTGCTCTGCAACACCACTAGCTACTGATTTAAGATTTTCGTTGAGTAAATGAGACTGCTGTTCGTTTTGCAAAGATATGTCTACTAATCCAGCAGCAAGACCGGCAACCATGGCTGAAACCATTCCGAATAATAATAAGCACACATAACGTCCTGCCAAACCCGCTACCACATCGCCATCTGGAATCATTTGTGGATTAACAATAATAATAATTGTGTGCATTACCAGCACCAGAATCGTAGCATAAATTGAAACCCTTCTATCAAAATACAGAATACTAAGACCCATAACAAAATAAATACTAACATAGGTATCTTTGACACCACTTATAAATACATTATAAAGAAAAAGTATTACCGCTAGCATAATAACCATAATATATTTACTTAATTCATTATAAGGATTCTTTTTCACATACAGATAAGCTACCCAAATGGTTGCTACACACGCTAAAAAATAAATGCCCATTAGTTGATAAGAAAATTGTTCTGTCCCATGGCCTGTAAACTCGACTCCCAGGGTTGCCGTACTAGAAAAAATAAGGACAATTATACTCGCGATGAACAATTTTCGATGACTGTTTATCATATTGTTTTTCATAAGATCATTATCCAAAAACTCCCCTCCCTTTTCCCCAAGACTATATCACTAAATAGTATTTATGAAAATTTTACCATTTCATGACTGAATTATCAAAATATTTATTCATTAACGAATTCGATTTTCACAAAATTAATCCTTACCCGCCATGGCATCCGGTATCAGACTCTTAGGTGTAATGGTCAAAGGGCATTGGATTTAGCCCCTTTATCCCTTCTGATATCAAAAAAAATTGGCTTTCGCCAATCTTTTTTGTATTAAAGAGAACCCATAATTATTTATCCTTCTTCCACCTGCAGCTCTCCGCCACTGGAACGAAATACCCTTGATCCACTATTCACTGCAGTATCCGCTGGAAGAATACATGCTGAAGCAATCACCGAAGCGGAAGATACATTGCATTTTTCCCCAATCCTGCAATATGAACCCACAACTGCTCTCCTGATTTGACTACCTTTCTCTAAAACCGAATCATTCCAGAGCACTGCATCTTCAAGAATAACCCCATCCTCAATACGGCATCGATCTCCTATAACCACATTGCCCTTTAGAACAACCTGTTTTCCTAATTGAACGTCAGTACCCATCAGCACACACCTGTCTTCTTTCTTTTGAAAAGCTCCATCCAATCCCTGCATGTAAACCTTGCCTTCTAAGATATCTGCATGTGCCTGACGATAGGTGTTTAAATTTCCTACATCACACCAGTACTGATCAATTTCAACTCCATAAAATGGAGCCTTCATTTTCACCAGTGAAGGAAAGACCTGTTTCCCAAAGTCATAAAACTGCCTGGAGGGTATGTATTTAAAGATCTCGGGTTCAAAGATATAGATCCCTGTATTGGCATTATTGCTTAAAGCCTCTTCTGGCCTGGGTTTTTCCTGAAAACGTTCAATACGTCCATCTGTATCCGTGATCACCACCCCGAAATGCTGTACTTCTTCTACCTCTTTCAGGGCAATGGTCGCCAATGCACCTTTGCTCTTATGCTGCTGATACAAATTACGTAAGTTTACATCGGTTAACGCATCACCACTTACGATGACAAAGGTTTCATCCAAAAAACCTTCGCAGCGCTTTACCCCCCCCGCAGTTCCCATCAATTCTTCTTCTCGGGAATAATGCATAGATACTCCAAATTTGCTTCCATCACCAAAGTACTCACTGATTTGATCAGCATGATAATGAAGATTGCAGATGATCTCATCAAAACCGTTTTCCCGCAAAAGAATAACTGTATTTTCCATTAATGGTTGATTCGCCATTGGAATCATCGGCTTGGGAACGTCCATGGTTAAAGGCATTAATCTTGACCCAACCCCCGCTGCCATGATCATTGCTTTCATTCTCTAACCCCCATAAAATATATATTATCAATTTTTAAAATACACTAACCCAACTTTTCTTCAATGTGAATATATTCTATTTCAACCCACAAAATTCCTTGTCCAAGATAAATTTTATGCACTCTCGATTAGTTAGAAAGTTGGTTAGTTGGACAGTTGGAACGTTGAAGTGGGTTAATTAGAAAATAGATTATTAATAGACGCGGACTTTTTTGTAAGAGGTCAGGGGTGAGGGCAATGCCTGGCGCATAGCGCCTGACTCCTAACTCCTAACCCCTGACTCCTCACCTCTTTTCATCAGTGGTTGTGGCCTGTGGCCATGGAGGGTTCCCCCTGCAAAAACGCCTAATTTTTCTGTTTGAATGCATATTACTTTCCGCAGTGGAATCACCCTTGATATGATCTCAAATCATTTTTCATAAGCATGTAGTTAATGCTGTCTACAATGGCCTGCCAGGAGGCTTCAATAATGTTTTCCGAGGCACCAACAGTGCTCCACCGATCCTTCTGATTAGACGATTCGATAAGAACTCTTACCTTACTTGCAGAACCATTATTGCCATTGAGCACACGCACCTTATAGTCGCTCAGATGCATCTCACTGATTTCAGGATAGACTTCTGCGAGCGCTTTTCGCAGGGTTTTATCCAGGGCATTGACAGGTCCATCACCCTCCGCTGCAGTATGGAAAGTCTGATCACCTACCGCCACTTTCACCATCGCTTCAGCTACAAAATCTCCTTCTTCCTGTTTTTCCAAAATGATTTTCAGATTTTTTAACTGGAAGTAGTCGTCATGCTGACGAAATGCCTTTCGCAATAGCAGTTCCAGAGAGGCATCTGCCCCTTCAAATTGCAGGCCCTCGTTTTCCAGTTCTTTTATCTCTCTAATCAACCTGCGGGTATCCGCATCATAACTATTGACGTCCAACCCCAATTCTTTTGCTTTGTACAACAGGTTGGAAAGACCCGATAATTCTGAAACCAGCACTCGCCTGTGATTGCCCACTTCCTCCGGATTAATATGTTCATAGGTCAGAGCATCCTTTAGCAATGCACTAACATGGATACCCCCTTTGTGTGCAAATGCACCATGCCCCACAAAGGGCTGATTGTTAGGAGAAGGCATATTAGCAATTTCAGCAATAAAGTGTGATACCTCTGTTATGCGCTTCAGATGTCCCTCTGGCAAACAGAACTTTTTCATCTTTAACTCCAGGTTGGGAATCAAAGAGCACAGGTCTGCATTGCCGCAGCGTTCTCCATAAGCGTTTATGGTTCCCTGGATTTGAAGACACCCATGTTGTACTGCCATAAGGGAGTTTCCCACGGCGCAACCTGAATCATTGTGAGCATGTATCCCCAGGGGTGTATGGGTGACATTCCGGATGGAAGTCACTGCTTCTGCTATTTGCCATGGCATCATTCCACCATTTGTATCACAGAGTACAATCCAATCAGCCCCGGCATCAGAGGCCGTCTGTACCACTTGAATCGCATATTCAGCATTATGAATATAGCCATCGAAAAAGTGCTCCGCATCAAAGATGACTTCTATTCCGCTATCTTTTAGAAAAGTAATGGTATCCCGTATCATCGCCAGATTTTCTTCCAGTGTCGTTTCCAGCGCGCGAATCACATGAAAATCCCATGACTTTCCAACGATAGTCGCAACCTCTGCCCCGGATTCCAGCAACGCTTTCATATTAACATCCTGTTCTACGGGTACACCTGGTTTTCGTGTAGCACTAAAGGCAGCAATTTTAGCATTTTTCAATTCGACTTCTTTAATCGTTTGGAAAAAGTCCAGATCTTTGGGATTACTACCAGGCCATCCCCCTTCAATATAGGCCACACCAAGATAATCTAATTTTTTGGCAATATGCACTTTATCATCCAGCGAAAAGGATATCCCTTCTCCCTGTGCCCCATCCCGAAGGGTAGTATCATAAACCATCACATCTAATTTTTTATCCCCAATATTATTCTCCTCCATTCCTTCTCAACAACTCCACGTATAGGTTTAACGTTTCTTACCTCGGGTCACAACCACCGATGAAAATTGGTGAGGGGTGAGGGGTAAGGAGTCAGGCGCTATGCGCCAGGCATTGCCCTGACCCCTTACCCCTTACAAAAAAAGGTCCGCGTAAGTCCAGAAAGTCCGCGTTAGTCCGCGTCTATTCAAATCCTATTTTCTAATTAACTCTGCAAAATACGCTCCACTACCAAATCGCCCATCTCTGTTGTATTAACCCTTTTAGTTCCTTCTTCCGCCAGGTCAGGTGTACGATAGCCTTCTTCCATAACACCCATAACAGCCTGTTCTATCGCCTGGGCTTCCGCTTCCAGATTGAAAGCATATCTTAACATCATGGCTGCAGACAGAATTGTAGCCAGCGGGTTAGCCTTTTGCTGCCCGGCAATATCCGGTGCACTGCCGTGAGAGGGTTCGTACAATCCTACCTGACCCCCAATGGAAGCAGAAGGCAACATACCAATGGATCCGCTTAGCATCGATGCTTCATCCGTCAGGATATCGCCAAACATGTTTTCCGTAACGATTACGTCAAACTGTTTGGGATCGCGAATGAGCTGCATAGAACAGTTATCTACATACATGTGTGTGGTCTCCACATCCGGATATTCTTCAGCCAGTTTAGTGACCGTTTCTCTCCACAATCTTGAACTTTCCAGCACATTGGCTTTATCAACAGAACAAACCTTTTTATTGCGTTTACGGGCAACATCATAAGCAAACCGAACAATTCGTTCAATCTCAAAGGTAGAATAGCTTAGTAAATCTGATGCTACGATACCCCTATCAGCCGTTTCCTGACGACTCTTTTCTCCGAAATAAATGCCTCCGGTTAGTTCGCGGATCACCATGAGATCAACCCCGAAAATAACCTCTTCCTTTAAGGTAGATGCATGCGTTAAACCTGGGAACAGGATACAGGGACGCAGATTAGCATAGAGCCCTAATTCTTTGCGAAGTGGTAATAGTGCACCTACTTCAGGGCGAAGATGCACCGGCAAGGCATCCCATTTCGGTCCGCCAATCGCTCCCATTAATACGGCATCTGATTCCCTGCAGATTTGAAGGGTTTCTTCTGGCAGCGGATGGCCCACAGCATCATAAGCTGCACCTCCAACCAATGCCTCGGTAAATGCGAAATCATGTCCGAAACGTTCTCCAACTGCCTTGAGCGCTTTTACAGCCTCGGGTACAATCTCTGTTCCAATCCCGTCGCCGGGAAGTACTGCGATCTTAAACATGCGTAATCTCCTTTCAATTGCCCTGGTTAGTCCTGCGTTTTTTCCATAACGTAAGGGATTAAGCCACCCTTATTCATGATTGATTGCATAAATTCCGGGAATGGTGTCGCCTGATACACATCCCCTGTTCTGAGGTTTTTAATCTTTCCTGTTTCCAGTTCTACTTCCAGGTTATCCCCCTCTTGAATCGCATCAACAGCTTCCGGGGACTCCAGAATCGGCAGGCCAATATTAATAGAATTACGGTAAAAGATCCGAGCAAAGGATCTGGCAATGACACAGGATACACCCACTGCCTTGATCGCAATGGGTGCGTGTTCACGTGAACTACCGCATCCAAAATTTTTCTCCGCTACGATAATGTCGCCGGCCTGCACTTTCTCCGGGAAGGTTGCATCTGCATCTTCCATGCAGTGTTTAGCTAATTCAGCCGGATCAAAGGTATTCAGATAACGAGCAGGAATAATTGCATCGGTATCTATATCATTTCCGAACTTAAATACTTTTCCAGTCAGATTCATCATCAAACCCCCTTCGGGTATTTTTATTTGATCTCCCATGGCGGGGTAATTCTGCCCTTTATCGCACTGGAAGCAGCAACCGCCGGGTTACACAGATAGACCTCGCTCTCTGGATGACCCATTCGACCTACAAAGTTACGGTTGGTCGTAGCCAGGGCTTTCTCGCCTTTCGCCAGGATTCCCATATGACCACCCAGACAAGGGCCACAGGTCGGGGTGCTAACAATGGCACCAGCCTCTACAAAGGCTTCAATATATCCCTTGCGCATCGCCTCCAGGTAAATCTGCTGGGTACCCGGAAGAATAATCACTCGGATTTCCGGATGCACCTGATGCCCCTTCATGATGGAAGCAGCCAGGGCCAGATCCTCAATTCTTCCATTGGTACAGGAGCCAATGACCACCTGATCTAACAGCACATCGGTCGCTTCAGAAACAGGTCGGGTGTTTTCAGGCAGATGAGGAAACGCAACCAATGGTTCCATATCGCTCACATTATATTCAATAACCTGTGCATAAACGGCGTCAGGATCAGATTGATAGACCTTATAGGGACGCTTGAAACGATCCTTAATATAGGCCAGTGTGATCTCATCGGCTTCAATAATACCATTTTTCCCACCGGCTTCAATCGCCATATTGGCCATTGAAAAACGGTTATCAATAGAAAGTCCCCGGATCACCTCACCGATGAATTCCATCGACATATAGCGGGCACCATCCACCCCGATATCCCCGATGGCATGCAGGATTAGATCTTTCCCGCCCACCCATTTGGGCAGCTCACCGTTGTAAACAAATTTGATGCTTTCAGGCACCTTAAACCAGGCTTCCCCTGTGGCCATCGCCGCTGCCATATCTGTGGAACCAACCCCGGTAGCGAAAGCCCCCAATGCGCCATAGGTACAGGTATGGGAATCAGCCCCGATGATGAGATCGCCTGGTCCTACCAGACCCTGTTCAGGCAGTAAACAATGTTCAATCCCCATCTTACCAATTTCAAAATAGTTTTTTATCCCATAGTCCCGGGCAAATTCTCGTACAACCTTGCATTGTTCGGCAGACTTAATATCCTTATTAGGGGTAAAGTGATCCGGTACCAGAACAATTTTATCCTGATCAAATACATGGTCCAGCTTTAAGCGATTGAATTCTGAAATTGCAACCGGGGAGGTCACATCGTTTCCCAATACTACGTCCAATTTGCAGCTTAATAGTTCTCCCGCTTTCACAACGTCTCTTGCTGCGTGTGCTGCCAGGATCTTCTGACTGATTGTCATTCCCATTATTTTTCCCCCTTCGGGTGTTATTGATGACTCCCTTACGAGTCTCACGAAAGCTTAGACGCTGTTTTTTATTGCTCGCCTTCCATTCTCTGCTTTTCATAGTAATACTTATTAATCGCATTGATATACGATTTTACACTGGCTTCTATAATATCGGTACTAAGGCCCCGTCCGTTATACACCTGATCTCCAATTTTCACTTTTGATATAACTTCTCCCAGGGCATCCTTACCGCTGCCTACCGCATTCAATTTATACTCAACCAGCTTTCCATAGATATCCGTAATTCGGTCGACCGCATGACAGGCTGCTTCAACCGGACCAGCACCTGTGGCCGCAGCATCAAATGGCATGTCTTCAATGGCAAGCTTCACG
Organism: Bacillota bacterium; assembly: GCA_034659475.1. GTDB lineage: Bacteria > Bacillota > Syntrophomonadia > Syntrophomonadales > Syntrophomonadaceae > JAYEHK01. The sequence goes on from JAYEHK010000031.1 coordinate 29,236, forward strand.
GTTGCCGTAGAAATAATCGTGGTTCCGCTGGAAATCTGCAGGTATTCTAAGCTAAACCGTTCGGGAACGGCCCATACCTGGTCTTTCACCAGGGCTTCGATGTCTTCGTTATTAACCTCTTTTTTCTTATCGGCTAGTTCTTTAAAACTATGAAAGGCTTTTTGCCTTTCTTCCTCATTCAGGTTAAACCCTAATTCCTGTAATCGATCATTAAAAGCATGGCGCCCGGAATGTTTTCCCAGTACGATGTTGTTCATACTTACACCCACCAGTTCCGCACTCATAATTTCATACGTAGAGCGTTCTTTCAAAACCCCGTCCTGATGGATTCCAGACTCATGTGCAAAGGCATTATTGCCCACAATGGCTTTGTTCGGTTGAATCACCATCCCGGTCAGACTGCTCACCAGTCTGCTGGTACGAAAGATTTCATTATATTTGACCGAGGTATTCATCTGATAATAGGATTGTTTCGTATATAAAGCCATGATAATTTCTTCTAGCGACGCATTACCTGCTCTTTCCCCAATGCCATTGACAGCACATTCCACCTGTCTGGCACCTGCACGAACCCCCGCCAGGGAATTAGCGACTGCCATCCCCAGATCATCGTGGCAATGAACACTAAGAATCGTTTGATCAATATTCGGAACTCTATCTGCAATCCCTTGAATAAACTGGGTAAATTCCCCCGGAACCGCATACCCCACAGTATCTGGCAAATTGACTACGGTTGCTCCAGCCTCAATGACTGCTTCAACCACCTGCGCCAGAAAATCCAAATCTGAACGCGAAGCATCTTCTGCCGAAAATTCAACATCCGGGCAGTATTTTTTCGCATATTTCACAGCCTCTACAGCCTGTTCAAGAACCTGCTCCCGGGATTTTTGCAGTTTATATTTTAGATGTATATCAGAGGTTGCCAGGAACGTATGAATACGAGGGGATTCTGCGTATTTTAACGCCTCCCACCCTCGGTCAATATCCCCACGGGTTGCCCGGCAGAGACCAGCAACAACAGGTTTCCTGACAGCTTGAGCAATGGCTTTTACGGCTTTAAAATCGCCGATTGATGCAATCGGGAAACCAGCCTCAATAACATCTACCCCCAAGCGTTCCAACTGCAGTGCAATTTCCACTTTTTCCTGTGCATTCAGGCTTACCCCGGGGGATTGTTCACCATCCCGAAGGGTTGTATCGAAAAGATATATCCTGTTATTGTCTGTCATCCTTACCCCTCCATAATCGTTTCTATTTATACAGCTTTAACCCAGTAGGAGGGGATAATTCCCCCTCCTACTGACACTTCAAAAAGCTGTAAAGATCAATATTTTATGTTTACCTATTTGGTTTCTTTTAGCCAGGGCATCATTGCACGGAGCCCAGCACCTACTTTTTCAATCAGATGCTCTTTATTCTGTCTTCTCATCGCATTAAACTGCGGACGTCCCACCTGGTTTTCCAGAAGCCAGTTTTTCGCAAAAACGCCATTTTGGATGTCAGCCAGGGCTTCTTCCATCGCCCAGCGAGATTCCTCACCAATAATTTTAGAGCCCTGAACATAATCACCCCACTCGGCAGTATCAGAGATGGAATAACGCATGTTTTCCATCCCGCCTTCATACATCAGATCGACAATCAGTTTGAGTTCATGGAAGCATTCAAAATAAGCAATTTCAGGCTGATATCCAGCATCAACCAGGGTCTCGAAGCCTGTTTTTACCAACTGGGTTACGCCCCCACACAGAACGCATTGCTCACCGAACAGATCGGTTTCGGTTTCTTCCTGGAAGGTTGTTTCCAGTATCCCTGCACGGGTTGCGCCAATACCTTTGGCATGTGCCATAGCAAGATCTCTGGCAGTCCCTGTGTAATCCTGCTGAACAGCAATCAAAGCCGGTACCCCTGCACCCTTTTCATACTGACGGCGTACCAGATGTCCAGGCCCCTTCGGAGCGATCATAAACACGTCCACAAATGCAGGTGGAACGATCTGACCAAAATGAATGTTAAAGCCATGAGAGAATACCAGCGCATTCCCTTCCTTTAAATATGGCTCAACTTCTTGTTTATAGACTTTAGCCTGGAGTTCGTCTGGCAGCAATACCTGGATGATATCTCCTGCCTGTGAAGCTTCGGCTACAGTCATGGGTTTAATCCCGGCTGCAATAACTTTGTCCCATTCCTGCTGGGTTGCTTCGTCAAAGGGTTTGCGAAGCCCTACAACCACATTTACGCCACTTTCATGCAGGTTCTGAGCCTGCGCATGTCCCTGTGAACCAAAACCTAATACCGCCACTGTTTTGCCTTTTAATAAGTCCAGGTTTGCATCTGCATCATAATACATTTTTGCCATTTTAATAGTCCTCCTTTAAATATGTCGTCTTTAATAATAATTATTCGAGGAATTATTTGGCCCCTCTTACCATAGCCACTTTACCTGTTCTAACCAGTTCCTGTATACCAAAGGGTTGAAGGGAATCGATGATCGCATCAACCTTGCCTCCATCTCCCGTGACCTCAATAATCATAGAAGTCTTGCCAATATCCACGATTCTTGCTCTGAAAATATCTACGATTTGAACAATCTCCGAGCGATTGCTATCAGCCTTCACTTTAATCATCGCTAGCTCTCGCTCTACGGCTTGTTCCTCACTGATATCCACAATTTTTATTACATCAACTAGCTTATAAAGCTGTTTTGTCACCTGTTCAATAATCATATCATCCCCCTCAACCACGATGGTCATTCTGGAGATGGTCGGATTTTCAGTGGTTCCAACAGTTAGACTGTCAATGTTATATCCTCTGCGGCGAAAAAGTGTAGCTACCCGGGTGAGCACACCTGGTTTGTTTTCTACGGTTACTGCCAGGGTGTGTTTATGCATCTTCCTCACCTCCCAGCATATTTTGCAGCGATTCTCCAGGCGCGACCATTGGATATACATCTGCCTCTCGTTCAACCCAGAAGTCAATCACTACCGGGCGATCTTTTTCCTCCATGGCGCGGACTAATGCAGCTTCTACCTCGGCGGGGTCCTGCACCCTTATACCCAGTGCACCATACGCTTCCGCCAGTTTCACAAAATCAGGCTGATGACTCATATCCGTATAGGAATAACGCCCCCCATAAAACAAACCCTGCCACTGACGAACCATGCCAAGAAAATGATTGTTTAGTATACAGATAATCACCGGCAGCTTATATTGGGCTGCAGTCCCCAGTTCCTGAATATTCATCTGGATACTGCCATCACCAGCAATATCAAAGACCGGCAATTCAGGACAACCAACTTTGGCACCAATCGCAGCAGGAAAGCCGTATCCCATCGTTCCCAAACCACCCGAACTCAAGAAGCTTCTGGGATTCTTATATTTATAGTACTGGGCTGCCCACATTTGATGCTGTCCTACTTCTGTACAGATAACAGCCTGCCCAGCCGTTAATTCATTTATTTTCTCAATAATATACTGGGGCATAATCCGTCCCTCTGAGGCTCTTCCATAAGAAAGCGGATATTTTACTTTCCATTCGTCAATCTTCTGATGCCATTCCTGCAAATCTTGTTTTGGCTGCAGTCGCGGAAGAAGTGCCTGCAAAATTTCTTTCACATCTCCTACAATCGGAATATCAACCCCAACGTTTTTGCCTATTTCAGCTGCATCAATATCCATATGAATAACCTTTGCTCGGGGAGCAAATTGTTCAATCTTGCCAGTCACACGATCATCAAAGCGAACACCGGCAGCAATCAACAGGTCACATTCCCCAATCGCATAATTGGCATAACGCGTTCCATGCATCCCCAGCATCCCCAGATATAACGGGTGATCCCCTGGAAACGCCCCGCAGCCCATCAATGTCGTCGTAACCGGAAGGTTCATTTTCACCGCCATCTCTTTGAGTTCATCAGCGGCATCGGCAATAACAATGCCTCCACCTGCATAGATAACAGGCCGTTTGGCCTTGCTGATTGCTTCTGCAGCCAGACTAATCTGTCCGGCATTCACGCCCTTCATGACCCTGTACCCTCGGAGATTAACGGTCTGTACAGGTCCATTAAATTCGATCTCCTGTTCCATGAGGTCTTTGGGCAAATCGACTAAAACCGGTCCCGGTCGGTTGGTGCTGGCAATATGAAAAGCTTCTCGCACAATTCGTGCAACATCTTCTGTTCTTTCAAGCAAGTAGTTGTGCTTGGTGATAGGAAGCGTAATCCCGGTCATGTCTGCCTCCTGGAAAGCATCGCGTCCAATAAACGCAGTCCCTACCTGGCCTGTAAAAACAACCATAGGAATCGAATCCATATTCGCTGTTGCAATCCCTGTTATCACATTGGTCGCTCCGGGGCCAGATGTGGCAAATACCACTCCCGTTTTTCCTGTTACCCTGGTATATCCATCTGCCGCATGTGCAGCCCCTTGTTCATGGCGAGCCAAAATATGTTTAATACCTGAATGATAAAGGGCATCATAAACAGGCAGCATTGCCCCCCCTGGATACCCAAAAATCGTATCTACTCCCTCTGCCTCCAGGCAGCGAAGTAAAATCTCTGCACCTTTTAATTTCACACGGTCACCTCCATTTTCCACTCCAATTAGAGTAGTCTTCGACAGATTAACTGTTTTTCAATTTATCTGGTTGCCCAATCGGCCATTGTCAAAACAGCCGATCCAAATCATCAAACACCTATCAAATTATATAAAAATAGCGGGCTTCAGAAGGCCCGCTATCCATTTCAAGGAGAGATTTATTTTTTGTAAATCGCTCCTGTACTGGCTGACTGTACCATCTCAGCGTATCGTTTCATATATCCTGTTGTAATTTTCGGTTCGGGCGCTGCCCATTTTTTTCTTCTCTGTTGGAGAACCGTCTCGTCCACAAGGACCTCCAGCACTTTGGCTGGAATATCTATTCGTATTAGATCCCCTTCCTCGACAAGACCAATGGTACCCCCAGCAGCTGCTTCCGGAGATACGTGTCCAATGGAAGCACCTCTGGTAGCCCCTGAAAATCGTCCATCTGTAATAAGCGCAACTTCTTTGTCCAGCCCCATACCTGCAACTGCCGAGGTAGGTGTTAGCATTTCCCTCATCCCGGGTCCTCCGCGTGGACCTTCATAACGGATCACAATAACATCTCCGGATTTAATCTTGCCTGCCAGAATTGCATCTACGGATTCTTCCTCAGAATCAAATACACGAGCGGGTCCTTCATGCTGCATCATCTCCGGTGCTACCGCTCCCTGTTTGACAACGCCACCTTCAGTCGCAAGGTTGCCAAAAAGAACGGCTAATCCACCTGTTTGGCTGTACGGATCATCCACTGGACGAATCACGTTGTAATCAAGCACCGGTGTGTTCTTAGCATTCTCTCCAACCGTTTTTCCAGTTACAGTAAGGCAGTCCTTCTGAATCAATCCCTTTTTATCTAATTCATTACACATTGCCTGAATACCACCCGCCTGGTAAAGGTCTTCCATATGATGATCCCCTGCGGGACTAAGTTTGCAAAGATGCGGTGTACTTACGCTCAGTTCATTAAATAGGTTAAGATCAATCTCAACCCCTGCCTCTGCTGCAACCGCTAACAGATGTAAAACCGAATTTGTTGAACAACCGATGGCCATATCAAGACAGATCGCATTTCGGAAAGCCGCCGGAGTTAATATATCAGAAGGGCGAATCTCCTTTTCAAGCAGTTCCATAACCTTCATCCCCGCCTGTTTGGCCAATCGAATACGTTCTGAATATACAGCAGGGATTGTACCATTTCCTGGTAATCCCATCCCCAGCACTTCAGTCACACAATTCATAGAATTGGCCGTAAACATGCCTGAACAGGATCCACACGTTGGACAGGCATTTTCCTCAAGGCTGAACAGATCTTCCACAGAAAGCTTTCCGGCTGACACTGCTCCAACGCCCTCAAACACCTGCGAAAGGCTAACTTTTTTCCCCTTTACCGTACCGGCCATCATCGGCCCACCACTTATAAATATGGAAGGTACATTCACTCTGCACGCCCCCATGAGCATTCCCGGAACGATCTTATCGCAGTTCGGTATAAATACCAGGGCGTCAAAGGCATGTGCTGTAGCCATTATCTCAACAGAATCAGCAATCAATTCCCGGCTTCCCAGTGAATACTTCATCCCCTTATGGTTCATGGCAATCCCATCACAAACTCCGATGGTATGGAATTCGAATGGTGTTCCACCCGCCATTCGAACGCCCGCTTTGACCGCTTCCGCAATTTTATCAAGATTGATATGTCCGGGAACAATATCATTTTTGGAATTGACGATCCCAATCAACGGTCTGTTTATTTCTTCCTCTGTCAACCCTAATGCTTTAAACAAAGAACGATGAGGAGCTTTTTCTAAACCTTTTTTCGCCAGATCACTTTTCATATTGTTCCACCTCATTTAACTTTTTTTAATCTATTTAAAGATCACTGATTCCTGCTCTTTTACTAATTCCCTGAAACGAGTCAACAACTCCTTAAATACAGGTCCAGCTTTTCCGTCTCCAATGACACGGGTATCTATTTTAGTTACTGGAATTAACTCGGCTGCTGTTCCGGTTAAGAATACCTCATCCGCAACAAAGAGATCATACCGTGTAAAAGTGGTTTCTTCTAACTGATATCCAAAGTCTCTTGCCAGTTTAATAACCTCGTTGCGAGTCACCCCTTCAAGTAAGCCAACATGCGTAGCGGGTGTCTTTATCACACCATTTTTAACCAGAAAAATGTTATCCCCTGTACACTCTGCCACATAACCCTCCTGATTTAACAAAATGGCCTCAGACACACCTGCAATGCTCGCCTCTATCTTGGCCATGATATTGTTCAGGTAATTCAGAGACTTAATCCTTGGATTAACACCTTCAGGCCCATTTCGGCGTGTAGGAACAGTAATGACTTCCAGTCCATTCACATACATCTCTTCCGGATACAGCGTAATATTAGATGCAATGCAAACGACTGTGGGAACTGGACATTTGTTAGGATCCAGCCCAAGATCTCCTTTTCCTCTTGAGGCAACGACACGTATGTAAGCATCCCGAAGATCATTTTTACGGCAGGTCTCAAGGATAATTTCTCCCATTTCCTGTTTACTCATGGGGATTTCCATATTTATCGCTTTGGCAGAATCATATAGTCGGTTTACGTGATCTTCCAGTCTAAAGACTGAATTATGATATGCTCGAATGCCTTCGAAAACACCATCTCCATAAAGATACCCGTGATCAAATACCGAAACCTTAGCTTCGTCCTCAGCTACAAATTGACCATTCAAATAAATTTTCAGTCCCATCCATATCACTCCTTATTCCATAAAATATATCTTCGCGCTGCGAAAACCGTGGCGAGGATATCGATACAATAAAGACCAACCCTCTGGGTCCCAGACAGCGTTACCTTAAAAATGGATACAAAAAACCCCTCATCCCATCAGGGACGAGAGGTATTTCCCGCGGTACCACCCTGTTTGTCATCCACAAAAACAATGTATGACCACTTTCAGCACCATACGAATAGTGCTAACTTCTTAACGGACTTATTCGTCCGGCACCACCTACTAAGCCTTACGCCTTTCAGATAGCAGCTCCAAAATGATCTCCATATAAAACCTGATGTCGGTTCACAGCTCCCCCGACTCTCTGAGATCCAGGACTTTCATATGTTCGTTTCCTTCATAGCCTGTTTTTATTGATTTCTATACAGTATATTGAAACAGAAACGTGCTGTCAACAATAAAACCTTTGCAAATGCATTATTTTTTTTAGTTTCCTGTTTCCAACCGACGAATATAGTCTTTTAGGCCAATCTGTTTTCCCTGTCCTCTGCTATAACCAGTCTTCTCTTTGTGACGAATTCTTTTATACATTTCCCACAATAACCGGGTTCCCTCTTCTGTCTGGCAGGCTTCCGAAGGGCTCATCCCCTGCAATGAGGGCAAATAGGAATGGGCCCACTTATTAAGATACAATTCTTTTAGATTAGACTCCAAGTCAGGATATTGTTTTTTTACATCATAAGTAAGAATTTCGAAAATGCCCTCTTCACGTATTTCCAGGCCATCAAATTCCAGCGCCTCATACATATCTTCTTCAAAGCTTCTTCTAATTTCAGCAATGTCCTGTTCTCCAAAAGCGGAGGCCGTAATCCAATTCGGGGCAAGAATATATTCTGCCATAAACCGCTTGCTCTCGTTGTCTGTTTCAATTTGATAATAGACCTGAAACCCACCGGGCAGTTGAATATTCAAATGCGCCTGTCGGTCCAATTTAGCCAGAACCCTCTCGCGATCCTTCACAACATAACGAGCCGTAATACAACGCATCCCGTCTTCAAAGACAAGCTCTTCGTCCTCTTCCAGAAGAATATCATCAAAATGCACATATTGACCACTAATATAATTTAACGCTGCCGTCAGGCTCACCTGATATTCTCCCGTTGGACAAAGAAAGCTCTCCCCATCATTAAAAAGACTGTGTAGTTGTTGAATGGCATCCAGATCTTTAGAAATGATGACGAACTCATCTCCATTGATGACCATATCTGCAATGACCCCTGTCATAAACGAGAACCCATGTGTGAAATCATCATCCATACAGGTTATGCGCATATGCAAACCATAAGGAAGTTCTTCCACTTCACGAATATCATCCACACTGTCAAGCGCCTCAAAGAGTCCATCCATATCTTCAATGTCATAGATTCGGCAAGTCACCTGCATATGGAATGGATTCCACGCAGAATCTTCTTCCAGCATCCGCGTATCAGTCATATCCATACTGGCAATCACCCATTCATTTCCTTCTTCTTTTGTCATACCGAGCACAAAATCATCACGCCAAACCCTTCGTCCATTCAGGCGAATGGAATAAGCATGAACCTCAGCTTCTTCCTGCGATCCTTTGACATCTTCAACTTTAGCCTCCAGCAAAGGATGTCCATGCTTTAACATCTTGTTCAACTGATAAAGCAAAATATTTTCCAAAGACTGATTGCTTGAAAAAACAGAAAAGATATAATTTAGATCCTGATATTTAGCCGCATAAAAGAAGCTATTTACCAACTGCCGTGGTGTCAGTCGGTTAGACAGATTTCGCCACAGCGTTTTAACTTCTTCAGGTGGTTTTCTGTATTCTTCATTCATATACTTTTTGTACAAGAATTTACCCAACGCAGGCCTATTCATACAACGTATGTTCAGATAATAGGCATCCTGCAGGACAAAACAGGTTTCTTCATAGGTTAATTCCACCATATCCATCAGGTTTTCACGGTCCAGTTCAAACTGATCGGCAGGCATATTGTCGACGACGATCATACTGTGTAGTCCATCAGATCGAAAACTGAGAAAAAAGGATTCTATCTGTAAACCCTGGTCACCTGTTTCCCAAGCAACATCAACGCTCATTCTCCCTGTATGGCGAGTGCAACTCGCATAGGCTTTATAGAATTGTCCATTGAAAAAATCAGGACATTCTACATTCATACCAGCCAGACGATATTTCGTTAGAGCGCGCTTGGCAACTTCGTCTATCTCTCGGCCATATTCTTCTTTGAGCAGATGAAAGAATATCACCATTTCAGGCCAGTAAAAAGAGGAAAGTCCCTCAATCACCATTTGCCTGACGTCATAAGGAATCTCCTCCATAATATCAAGTATCTGCAGATACCCTTCAGTGCTATGTACTAATCTCTTAATGTCCTCCGCCAGCGTCTTTAACATAGGCCTGGGGAACATGGTTTTATGTCTATTTTTCATTCACTTCTCCTGTAATTTTTTGAAGATTCACTGTTACTAGTAATGTACCATTTAGTTAGGTAGATAGCAAATACCTCTGCACATATATTTGCCACACAACTTATCCATTTTTAGCCTTTTAGTAAGAAAAAGGTCCTCTTCTGTGTAAATCATCAAAAAAATACATTTTTCAAGCAGGAAGGCCGTTTTATAATGGAGAATAAGTCGAATGGTGAAAATATTACTTTTTAGGGTGGTTACGTGAGAAAAATCAGGATAGAGGAATTACTATCTGGGATGCAAGTGGCCCGCAGTATCTACAGCGGTAACGGACGTGTACTATTAAACGCCGGGGTCGAATTGACCGATACAATCATTTTACGATTAATAACCATAGGCATTCCGTCTGTTTACATAATGGATCCTATATCTGACACCTATGATGAACCAAAGCAGGTGGTATCGGAAGAAGTCCGTTTGGAAACAATTAAGACAGTAAAAGAAACCTTTAATTCGTTAGAACAGGAGCGAAAAATTAATACACATCTGGTAAATCATGTAGTCAGTAATCTGATTGATGAAATCCTGTCAAATCAGCAAGTTCTTATGGGTTTAACAGATATTCGATCTTATGATGATTATACCTTCGGGCACTCCGTAAACGTATGTATTTTATCACTCATGACCGCCTTGAGTTTGCAATACCACGATTTAAAGCTTAAAGAATTGGGCATAGGAGCCCTGTTACATGACATTGGGAAAATTGCGATAAGCACCGACATTCTAAATAAAGCAGATGATTTAAGTCAGGAAGAATACGAAGAGATAAAAAAACATGCAGCGTATGGCTATGATATTCTACGAAAATACGAAGACATCCCTCTTCTTTCTGCCCATATCGCACTGCAACACCATGAACGTTTTGACGGGAAAGGATATCCTCGAAATCTAGAAGGGGATAACATCCATGAGTATGCCAAGATCGTAGCCGTTGCTGACGTGTATGATGCCCTTTTGGCTGATCGCCCCTATCGTTCGTGTTATACAGTTAATCAAGCCATTACAATACTAAAACGGATGTCCGGTATTCATCTGGATGAACGTTGCACTACCGCCTTAATATCAAATATAGCGATATATCCAATCGGGACAATTGTCGAGTTGAACACTGGTACAATAGGCATTGTTTCTGACGTAAACAGAGATTTCCCAACCAGACCGAACGTAAGAATCATATACGACAAAACAACCCGTAAACTCTGTCATTCGCACGAAGTAAATCTGGCTAATATGTCCACTGTAATGATTACCCGTTCCTTAACTGAAATGGATATTACCAGTATTCTGAAATAGTTTAAACATAATTCCACTACCAAAATTAATAATGCGTGAGAAGTAAGACCGCCCCTTTAACAGATAAATTATATCCGTGTAAATCCGCATCATATTTAAAGTGACCGCTAGGGAACATAAGCGTCATATTTAAGCGACCGTAGAGAGCATCCATTGAACTCTTGAGTGTGGTACCCGTTAGGGTGTGTCTATTAAAAAAATCTGCGTAAATCATAAAAATCATAATGATCTGCGTCTATTCTAAATCTATTTTCGTACTAACCCACTTCAACTGTCCAACTAACCAACTAACCAACTGTCCAACTAACCAACTGTCCAACTGTCCAACTAACCAACTTTCCAGCTAATATTTCCGCTTATATTCAACCTATTTTCTAACTAATCATTTGTTTAATTTATAGAAAAAATGAATTTAAACAAATAATGCTCACCTTAACTATTCCTCCTTTTTTCACTAAAAATGCTAGTCAAAACCTGCTATATTTTTGTCCCTATCAACACAAGCTAGTCTCAGAAGGAGGGATTTTAATTGACAAGATATCGAACAACTGATGGGAAAGAAGACCTGAAGCAAAAGATTAACGTTTTTGGCGCCATGGCCATACCGATTGCATTTATTAACGGTTTATACTTCGGTGGATATGCATTACGAAAAGCTAGACAGTATTGGGAAGGCGGCCCCATGGATTAGTCGCCCCCTCCTTTACTTATAGCGACCTGCTTGCATGAGCAGGTCATTTTTATTTATAAAAAGATTGGTTAGTTGGTTAGTTGGTTAGTTGGTTAGTTGGTTAGTTGGTTAGTTGGTTAGTTGGTCAGTTGGTCAGTTGGAACGTTGAAGTGGGTTAGTAAGAAAATTGAATTTTAATAGACGCACCCTAACGGGTACCACTTATGTTCCTTTCGGTCACTTTTAATATGACGCGGATTACACAGATTGATCGGATTTACGCGGATTTTTTTGTAAGGGGTCAGGGGTGAGGAGTAAGGGCAATGCTTGGCGCATAGCGCCTGACTCCTCACTCCTAACCCCTAACTTCTCACCTATTTGTCGTCACCAAACCCCCGATTGTTTGTGGTTGGGTTGCTAATTACCCCCAACATCACCAGAATCCCCAAAATTGCATTGATAATTTCATTATATTGTTCTACATTGATGCCCAATTTCAACGCGTTTAACAACAGCAATACAGCAGATGCAACAGCAACCCAGAAGCCGTAATTTGTTAACCTGCTTTTCCAATCCATCGTTTCTCCCCTTCCTATTCTTTGCCGACATACTACTTTAGTGTATTCAAAGGAGACAAACGTTTTACATGGAAAATTAAGGATTACTCGTCACTCATAACATCTGCTGAAAATCATCTAATTCCGAATGAGATCCAATCACAATAATCGTATCACCAGAAAGAAGCGTTTCGTTCTCTTCCGGATTTATCTTCATATCACGCTTCCGAATGATGGCTACAAGGAGCAAACCATTTTTGTTTCGGTCAAAAACATCCCCGACCCTTCGTCCCGCTAACAAAGACTCTTCATTAATGGTGAGCTCTTCACTCTGTAACTGAAGTTTGCGAGAGATTGTAAAACCATTGTCGAAATCAATCAGCGATGGCTTTAGCATAGCCATCGCCATCTGATAACCACTCGTTTTCGCAGGACAAATGATTTGATCCGCACCGGCTCGCTGCAATTTACTTACAGTCTCTGGTTGTTCTGCTCGGGCCACAATCCTTAAATCCGGGTTCTTGGCCCTCGCCGTCAACGTTATAAACACATTATACGCATCCTCTGACAAAGCACATACAATTCCTCTGGCCTTTTCGATGCCAACGCTCTCAAGGACCTCGTCCTGTGTCGCATCTCCGTGGATGGCAAAATAGCCTTCCTCTTCAAGCTGATTAATCACTTCCTCATCCTGGTCAACGACAACAAAAGGAATCCGCTCTGATTCCAGCACTTTCATAGTGTTCAGCCCTACACGCCCAGCACCACAGACAATAATATGCTGATTCATCTTTCGTATTGCTTTCATTCTTTTATCCCTTCCAATCACTCTGGAAATCTGACTCTCCACCAGCACATTAGTAATTGCTCCAAAACAATAGGCAACCACGCCCACACCCAAGACCAGCATTACCAGCAAAAACAGCCTGCCCTGCATAGTAACCGGAAGTATATCCCCATAACCAGTCGTGGTTAAACTGACAATAATCAGCCACAGCGCTGTAATAAAATCCCATTCTTCAATGGCCGCTAAACCCAGGGTGCCAAAAATTGTTATTGAAAAAAGCAGCAGTAAAGCAATCAACAATTTAAGTTTTGATTCAGACAAGATCATTCCCCCGCACACAAAGGGTCAGGCCGCTAGCTTATCAACTTTTTGAACAATAACATTCGGTGACTCCTTTAATCATCGTTCAACTACAAAGTTGATAAATTAGCAGCCTGACCCCATCTCCAATTATTTCTCTTCTACGAACTGTACTTGTACAATAGGTGCAAAGACCATCTGGGCCACCTTTTGTCCCGGAAGAATACGTACCGGCTTATCCGTTACGTTCAACAAATGTACCTTTACTTCTCCAATATGTTCACAATCAATCGTACCCGGAGCATTAGCAACAATAATACCTTTTTTTGCCATACCCGCACGACTGCGAATCTGCGCCTCGTATCCTGAAGGCAACATCATAGCAAAACCAGTGGGCAGAGTCTTCACTTCGTTAGGATAAAGCACCAGTTCTTCTTTAATTGCAATACTGACGTCACAACCTGCAGCACCCCTGGTTTCATATTCAGGCAATTTTGCCCAAGATACCAGTTTTTTAAATGTTACTTCGATGTTTTGCATTTTATCTAACCTCCCTTTTTTCGTTTGCCATTTTTCCTTACATTCTTTTACTTCTTCTATTCTCGAAATGGCTTCCTGTTTTTGTTTTTGTTTTTGTTTCAGGAAAACCAATTTGAGCATTAATTCACCCTGACCGCAGGAGACAAGCACCGATGAAAATATGCGTGCAACCGGGGAAGGGAACGATTTTAACGCTGATTACCGCTGATTGTCGCTGATTAACGCTGTTATATATATTATTAAAATATCAGCGTTAATCAGCGGACATCAGCAACCTTAACAACGAACGCAGTGAGTATCAGTGGTACTCGAAGAGTGCGAAAATCTGTGTTTTAGTTCGTATTTTTTACTAACCCACTTCAACGTTCCAACTAACCAACTAACCAACTAATAACTCCGCTTATACTCAACCTATTTTCTAATTAATCAAAATTAAACTAATTATCATTCTTTGCTAAACAAGGCTTTTTATTCCTCTTTCTATTCATACGCATTATCCCAGCAACTGTCTGGCAAAAAAGTCAGCCTGCCGCTCCACTACCTTCTCAAACATTTCTCCAACATACGAATCAAAATGATCCATGGGCAAGCGTACCAGCTCACGTCTTTTTAATCGCCGAGATAACTTCAAAACAGAACGCGGTGGGATAACCTGGTCCCGATCCCCCATAATAATCAGTGCCGGACAAGAGATCTTAGAAGCATAACGAATCGGCCGATACAAAGGAATACTCAAGCAACTCCGGGCAGGGCATTTATTTTCCCATCGCGAATTAGCCGGAATCATGGCAAAATACCCCTCCATGGCACCGGAATGGTTCATAAAGGCTAAGGTTCCCGGGCGAGCCACCACAGGTATAAAAAACGGCCTGGTTAAACTGATCGTACGATACAAATCAGTAAATCCAGCCCGAAATATGTTGAACAAATTAAAAATTCCTTTTGTTCGCAGTAGACTAAGTCCATCTGTAAATGGCACATGTGCAGACACCGCCTTAATTTTTGAATCTTTAGCCGCCGTTACCAGTACATGCCCCCCGCTAAAAGATGTCCCCCATAACCCAATTGATTCACGATCTACCTCCGACAGCGTTCGCACAAAAGCAACTGCATTTTTCCAGTCTTCCAACTGACGTTTATAATAGACCAGATTACGCGGACCTCCATCACTCTCTCCAATATATCGATAATCAAAAACCAAAACAGCCAGTCCCCGCTGCACAAAGCGCTCCGCAAAAGCAGGCAGGCGAAAAGCCTTTTCACAGGCAATCCCGTGTGCCATTACAATTACAGGCGGCTTGCGTTGCCCCTCCGGCAGATATAACCATGCCCTGCATTCTTTTCCATGACTGAGGAATTTTACATCCATCTTACGTTGACGAATTTTCTATCTCCCCTATCTCATTGTTCTTCGAAAACTCACTAAAAACCCCCATGCTTTCACAACTAACAAATGGCACCACAGGCAAGACCAGCTATAGCAACTCATTCATTTAGATATGTTTTCATTATACACCAAGTTGCTACATAAATTTCACATTAGTTCTATGATTTTCGACGAAACATGTTGTTTACAATTCTATGCTATATCATCACCACCATCTGAATCTTACCAATTTTTTGTTAATTCGACATGTATTGCATAATTTTATGGATAGTAATACCATGGTATTAGATATTAATAATCCATGAAAGGCAGGTAGTAGCAATGTCCCTTAATGAACATTTTCAATCCAGGAAGGGAATTCTACGTTATCAACAGAAGACCACTTGTCCAACGTCGGCCAGCGAAGCCTACTCTCTGGGAATTACAGCCAAAGAAGCCGCGTTTCAAACCTACATTTTGTTAATTGAACACTGCAATGACACCAGTATTAAAAAGACTTTAAAAACGATGGCCAATCTCGAAAAAAGGGAAATCATACTCTTTAGCAGTTGGATGAATTTTGAATTGAACTGTACCTGTTCGGCCTTTTACGAATCAAACGGACAAGCGCTTCCTTCACAACTTAATGAAATAGAATGTGTTCATTTAACCCCGCAAGTCAATTGCTTTTTGGATGTATTTTACAAAAAAATTGACCAATTAAAACAATCCGTGCTCACCCTTGGCGGTGATGACTTAACAAAACATCGCAGAATTAAAGACGCAGAGGTTACTTTCGCCGCAAGCCTGCAAGCCCGTCAGATTTGTCAGCAGCTTTTTGAAGATATGGCTGCTTTGTATGTCGATGAGGAGATTCGAAATGCATTTCAAAACATGGTAGAGATACTAGAAAAGAATAATGAAAACTTGAAAAATGACTACACCAAACGCGTGGTCCTCTAAGCATATGTCGTCCCCTGTTAAACCAGCAGGTTATTTCAGGGGACGTTTTTTTCTTCACACACTTTGGATATGCGCATATGAATAAACGTTTTTACCAATTCAGGATCGAATTGCGTCCCTGCATTTAATTCCAACCTTTCAAGTGCTACGTCTTCGGACACCGCTTCTTTATATACCTGATCATGAGTCATTACGTCAAAAGCGTCCAGAATCGCCAATAACCGAGAGAGGAAAGGAATTTCATTTTCTTTCAAGCCACGCGGATACCCATTCCCATCGTAGTTCTCATGATGATATAAGATAAGATCAGCGATACCTCTTAGTTCCCCAATTGAATTGGCTAAACGATAACCTGTTTCGCTGTGCTTTTTCACGATCGCCCATTCGTGCTTCGTTAAGGGACCAGGTTTTAATAGAATTTCATCCGGTACCGTTACTTTCCCAATATCATGCCGTTGCACCAGCATCATGAGTTTTTCTCTTTCAAGGTGATGCAGCTGTAAACAATCGGCCATTTCTCCCGCAAGAACTTGTAATCGTTCAATGTGTTACTGATTCTCCACACCTCGCTGAAAGAGTTTCTTTTCCAATCCCTCCAGGATGGAATGATAAGCCATATCATGATTAGATAGCTTGGCCGAATATATGCGATCCTCTGCCAAAATTAGACTCAACGGGAGTTGATCCTTTGTATCGAGTTGGGGGAAAATACTATCTACAAAAGCACGGTTATGCAAGTCGGTAAGCTTATCATGATAACCCAGATACGCAATCTGTTGTTCAGCCCTTCGTTTTTCGGTTACGTCTCGAAGCACCATAACCATGCCCGTTATCTCCCCTGAAGAATTACAAATTGGAGCTGTCCTGTTTGAGAGTGTCCTTTTCTTGCCATTTCTATTTAACACAATTGTCTGATCCCACATATCAACAGCTTTACCACTGACAATCTGTTTTCTCTTTGCCGCCCAATCGCGATTTGTGTAATCCATTTCGGACAACAGTTTTTCAATTTTTGTTCCCACTGCTTTTTCTTCTGTCCAACCACTCAATCCCTGCGCCACTTCATTCAAGAAAACAATTCGTCCCTGAACGTCGGTAGCAATCACCCCATCACCAATTGATTTCAGGGTAACAGACAGCCGTTTCTTCTCCTCCTCCAACCGAATTTCAGCCATTCTTCGATCAGTTACATCAATAAATAAGCCAGCGAGCAAATAGGGCTCCGGTTTGAATACAAACACCTGTAAATAGCGATTACTAAAACGATAATAACCTTCTCTTGAGCTTGGCTTTCCCGAAATTGCGGTACGACGGAAAACCTGTAACCATTCATTTTCCAACTTGAATGCCTTGTGTGAAATTCCTTTGCCAATCAAAATTTCTTTTGGTATTCTTGCCATTTGTTCAAAAACGGGGTTTATTTCTACTATGCTAAAGTCTATCGGCTTATGGTAGGCATCATAAACAATCTGAAACAGTGCATAACCCTCCTGCATAGACAATATCAAATGCACAAACATTTATCAGCTCTTCACTGATATAACCAAACACATTTTGCACAGAAGAACTGACATACTTAATTTCCCATTCACTCGATAAGATACAGATAACATCCAGCATGTGGGCGGTAATAAACTGCAGATTTTTCTCACTCTCCACCAATTCCTCAAACATCTTGCTATTCGCTTCTATCTCCATTAACGCAAACTCCTGAGATTCCTCCATCTCTTTTTCAGGTAAGTCAGTCAGATTCTGACCAGTAGGGTCTGCCAGTTCTTTTTCAGCAGTTTCACTAACCATTAAAATGTTTTCATCATCAGAAGGAACTCGCATTGATCTGCCTCCTTTTTCATAATAATGGTATAACTAAATTAATATTCCTTTTCACTACTTTTCACAGTACCTTACCACTATTTTTTTGTCAACACCAGGCTGCACTTAAGTCCTGAATTTATACGGTTTTTTGTTCAATTGTGACATTGTTGCAAAAGCATTGAATTCTTTCTATAAAAATGTTTACCAGCTTTTACGGAACAAACTCTCTGGGAATTGTTATATCGGCCCAGTCGTCAAGTCAAATGACTTTTTTTACTCCTTCCACTCGTTTTTGAAAAAATTACCTCCTGATTCCGGGAAGGAAATCACTTCTAATTATCGAAATTTACAGAAGGTTGTCGAATGCGTGCTTATATCATTCTAATTTCAATTATATACGAAAGGATAAAAATGTAATGTTACACGATTTCAAGTCAGTTTCGTTGACCAATCATAGCCAGTCAACAGACGATAATCTGAAGATACTGAAAGCTAATAGCAAAACCATTGGTGTGACCGGCATCGATCTAGATAATAGTAATCCAAAACATACCCAGAATAGCCTGACAGACTCAAAAGCGTGTTATCGAACCGTGTCAGGATCACTCAACATTGCCCAACAGAGTCAGATGCAGATACACTCACCAGAATTTCATGACGTGCTTTCACAAGCAGATGTTTATAGGAACCATCGCGATATACCAGTTGTTATCGAAGGAGCAACTGGCACAGGTAAAGAACTCATCGCCCGCTACATCCATTATGGAAAAGATAATTACTCAAATTCACCTTTTGTTGCCTTAAACTGTGCGGCTCTGACACCTACTTTGATTGAAAGCGAACTTTTTGGGTATGAGGGAGGCGCTTTTACCGGCGGAAAAACAAATGGGCAAAAAGGGAAATTGGCTCTTGCACAGGGTGGAACCCTCTTTCTTGATGAAATATTGGAACTAGATCTGCAGAGTCAAGCCAAATTACTGCGGGTGCTGGAGGAAAAAAGTTACTATCAGGTTGGGGGGTTGAAGCTAATAAAGACAGATGTTCGCATCATCGCCGCCAGTAATCAAAATCTCCTCTCAGCCGTTGAGACCGGAAGATTCCGCGCAGACCTCTATTTCCGGCTGGGCGCAGCAAAGATCTATGTTCCGCCAATCAGGCAGCGGAAAGGAGCTATCTTGCCCCTGGCAATGTCTTTCTTACAGGAGTTCAGTAAGGCAAACGAGGTAAACGCTTACACCTTCACGGAGGAAGCAATCCAGCACCTTCTATCATATACATGGCCAGGAAACGTACGGGAACTACGCAACGTCATCCAATGCGCAGCCTTAAAGGCTAAGAATGGAACCATTGATCTTCACCACCTTGGCTCACTGGATCAACAAAAGCATATCGAAATCAGCGATGCAGCTTGCACTGCTGAAAGCACCCTTCTGGATTCATCCCATTTCGACCTCCCTCCCCATAGTTTGGATCTGGACACCCTTGTAGCCAACATTATTACCAGGGCACTGGATATGCATCGGGGAAATAAAAGCCAAACCGCTTCTTACCTGGGGATATCCAGAAGTTCGTTATACAGACGACTGGCCCACATAAAACACCCGTAAAAAAATGTCCGGTTCAGCACACTTGATGAACAACATGCACCAAACCGGACATTTTTATTAGTTTTTTCTTCTGCAAAAACACGTCACCGCGTTAGGACCTTCTTCTCATTTTGTCGTTCATTTCTGTTCTTATCTCGGCCACCCACAAACAACTTATGTAACCATTGTATGAATTGGCATATTTTTTGCGTAAGTTCACTTTAGAGCAAAAATATGCAAAGGAAGTGATGTTTATTCATGAAGAAAATTGGTACTCGATTAATGATCTATTATGGGTTGATGGTCCTCGTGGTGTGTTGTGTTCAGGGAATTTTCGGCTATCATAACGCCAGCTCATCGCTCCTGGCCACTATTCATGAAAACCTGCCAATCAGAGCAGAGGACGGAGCAAAACTAGTTGCCCGAGATATTCAGGCCCAGTTAGACATACTGGACACCTTAGCCTCTACACAAGAAATACAATGCATGGACCCTGCCGTACAGCTACCTTCACTTCAAAGCAAAGTGCACCAGCTCGGTTATGAGCGAATGGGAATTGCGACCCCCGACGGACAATACACCTCTACTACCGGAGGCAATGCAAATATTCAGACCAGGGATTATTTTCAAAAAGCCCTGGTGGGAGAGAGCACCATTGCAAATCCTATTGTAAGTAACGTAGATCAATCAATGCTAATTCCTGTAGCTTCTCCTATTAAGGTCGATAATCAAATCGCAGGAGTACTCATTGGGTACCTTAATGTTGATCGTCTGAGCCAATTTGCAGGGAAAATCACCTACGGCGAATCGGGATATTGCTTTATTATTAATGAATTGGGAACTACCATTGCACACCCGAAACGTGATCTGGTCATTAATCGGGACAACGACTTTGAAAATGTAAAAAATGACCCTCAGCTGGAATCCCTGGTTACGCTTGAACAACAAATGGTTGCCGGTGAAGAAGGTTACGGAGAATACGTTTATAATGGAGAAACAAAAATGATGGGATATTCTCCAATTGAAGGCACTTCCTGGTCTCTGGGCGTGACAGCAGAAGAGTCCGAGGTCCTGGCATCCTTGAACAATTTAAAAAATGGGATCGTCACCCTGACCCTGATTATTCTTCTGCTGGGAATCAGTATCGCCTACCTGCTTGGGCACCAAATTTCCAAGCCAATTATCAAAGCCACTGAACAATGTGAACATTTGGCTTCCGGAGATTTTACACAAATGCTGGATGAAAAGTGGACCAAACGAAAAGATGAACTTGGAACCCTGGCCTCTGGTTTTAACCAAATCAGCCAAGGCATGCAGCAGATGATCAGAGAAATCGCCGCCACTTCTGCGGAGGTAGATTCATCCAGTCAACAGTTATCCGCGTCAGGAGAAAGCATCGCATCAACAATGCAGGAAGTATCAACATCCACAGAAGAAATCGCCGCTGGAATGGAAGAAGTATCGGCCGCCATGGAGGAAATCACAGCATCCGGGCAGGAGGTCTCAACAAGGATTAATGATGTAAATGCTGAAGCAATAGAGGACAAAACTAATGCATCCCAAATAGAAGCAAGAGCCATCCACGTTCAGACAAGCGCTGAATCATCGGAGACCTCTGCTCGAGAATTGTATCAGCAAATTCAGCAAAAGCTAGAGGAAGCAATACGCGATGCGCACGTCGTAGAGCAGATTTCCGGATTAGCACAAAACATCGCCGGAATCGCTGATCAGACGAACTTGCTCGCCCTTAATGCAGCCATTGAAGCAGCAAGAGCAGGCGAACATGGCAAAGGATTTGCAGTTGTTGCAGAAGAAGTACGTAAACTCGCTGAAACTTCTGCAACACAGGTAGGAGATATTCAAAACCTCACTCGGCAGGTTCAAACCGCCATCAACAATCTTGTGAGCAACGCCACAGCCGTGTTAGCGTTTATCAATGATACAGTGCTCGCTGATTATGCAAAAATATCCGAAATCGGTCAACAATATAAAGGTGACAGTCAGGTAATTCTTCATCTGGCCGACAAAGTAAGTGGAAATACCGGACATATTCTCCAGGCTATAGAGGAAGTCAGCCGTGCACTTGAAACCACCTCTGCAACCATCGAGCAAAGCACAGCGGGTTCGCAAGAAATTGCCCGTGGAAGCGAAGCAGCAGCGCAAGCATCCACGGAAATCAACGAAGCCTCCCAACGTCTGGCTATGGACGCTGAAAAATTAGAGACAGGGGGACGTTTCATTTTGTCTCATCCACAAAAAGCAAGACGCTTAACACACTAGCTATTTTAATAGATGACTGTGGGTGAAGAGCACGGAAAAACTTGTGTGTGACATATAAATGCGGCATCTTAAGCGGTGTCGCATTTATTTATTGCTTATTTTACAGTGAAAGGGTTGTAGTTAATCCCCCGATCAAATGCATCCATACTCTCCTTCTGTTTCAGTCGGGCAACAATCCAATAGGTTAGTGGTGTTGCTGCAATCTCATAGCCAACCTTCCAGAAGTACTGAACCAGCACCATAGAGATGAATATAGATGTAGGAAAAATACCGTAAAAAGCAATAAGCATAAAAATCAAGGTGTCCAATCCTTCTCCAACCAATGTTGATCCAACAGTACGCGTCCATAACCATTTTCCATTCGTCCACACCTTCATGCGCGATAGAAGTATAGAGTTGGAAAACTCACCGGCAAAGTAGGCCATTAATGAAGCTAAAACCACCCGGGGAGTAAAACCGAGCACCGTTGAATAGGCTGCATTATCATTCCAGAAGTCCGGATAAGGGAGCGCAATAATCGCCATGAAAACAAGCGCCATAAACAGATTTGCTGCAAAGCCAGTCCAGATTGTAAGGCGTGCTCGTTTAAAACCATACACTTCCGTCAATACATCTCCAAAGATATAGGTAATCGGAAAGAAAAACAGGTCCCCAGTTAATGTAAAGGATCCGAATTGAATGAGTCTTCCAGCTACGATGTTGGTAATTAACAGACAGGTTACAAAAGCACAGGTGATCAAAAGAAAGGTTACCGAGATTCCCCGGCGAGATTCTTGTTGCAACATAATACATATTCCTCCTTGTTTTGTTAAGGCGGGTAGCCGCTACCGCCATTCAAATTAACATTATGAACATTGCTCCCCTGTTTGTAAAGACTTATAAAAGGAAAAAGCTTGCACACCTCTACTGCTAGCACTAGCGATAGATTGCCCAAGCTCTACATGGTCTTTTGCGCTTTTCCTTAGGAGCTAAGTAAGAAGTTCATGGCATATAAAAAAAATCCGCCAATAACTCCAGCCACAACAAATCCAACGACGCTGTGAAAAAAGGATGGCTGATGAGCCTCCATATGTTTGTCTTCCATTCCCTTTATTCCCCTTTCGTAATACCCTTTGAATTTATGTATATTTTTACCTTTTTATATTATACTTTGATTTTGCCTGAGATTCAATCATTCTTTAATTAATCGAGATTAATTCTATGTCTCCCCAGGCGGCCAGCTTATCCTCTTTGATCGCCAGCACGCCTTTAA
Source organism: Bacillota bacterium (assembly GCA_034659475.1). GTDB lineage: Bacteria > Bacillota > Syntrophomonadia > Syntrophomonadales > Syntrophomonadaceae > JAYEHK01. The sequence continues at coordinate 52,469 of JAYEHK010000031.1, forward strand.
CACCAGGGATCACTCGGGCATATTCAACGGCCTTCATGACATCCTCGGGAGCATGCACCTGATTGGCTGCACCCGTAGCAACGGCATCGGCCAAAGCCGCATGTTCACCTTTTATGACCACTGCATCTGCTCTCCCTAAACTGATACTTGGCCCCACTGTTCCTGAAGAGGTGCAGATCCCCAGAGGACTTTCCTGTGGCTGCACCTTGATGCCCAGGCGATGACTGAATTGGGATTCACCCGCAAAAACCGAAATCACACGTTCATGGGAGGAATTCAGATAGATATCCCCGCCATTTTCTACAATGACTTCCTTAACATACTTTTGAAGTTCTTTCCCCACTCCCTGCGCAACGGTTCCCGCCACTGCCGCCATTGGCCCCACATTGGCCTTTCGAGCTGCATCGGCCATGAGCACCACGTGTACCGGCGCCAGGGGCAACAGTTCAACAGGGTCAAAACTAGTTTTAAACAGTGTCTGTCTTTTCATATAGCCTTCTAGTTCCGACCTCAAGGCCAGGATCTTATTCCTGCATACGGCCAACAAATCCGAAGAATAGCTTTCTTGATCCACCCCAATGGCCAGATCGGTTTGCTCTATTTTTACGGTGAAATACCGTAATCCATGCCCAAGGTGCCTGGAACGATAGCTTCGCTCCACGTATTCTTTCGGTTGCTGTCTCATCGGCCTGCTGCAATCGTTTCCTTAATGTCAAAATGCAAGGTAATCGCCTGCGTCGGACAGCAATCCAGGCACATGCCACACACAACACATTTCTCATTATGGAAAGATACTTCCATCGTATCCCTATCAATGCTCAGAGCTTCGGTCGGACAAAAGGAAGCACAGGCCCCGCATTGAATACAGACAGCCTCATTCCACAGCACTGTTTCGCTCAAGGGTTCCACCATTACACCTATACCCTTTAAAAAATCCATGCTCTGTTCATAATGCTCTTTGGTCCCTTCCAGTTCCATAACAAGCATCCCTACTTTTTGGGGGTTGATGTCTGCTTTCAAGATATTTACAACCATGTCATAGGATTTAACCAGTTTATATATAATCGGCTGTTCAGACTGAGCCGCCGAGAAATAACATACAATCTTCTTTTTCATTCTGATTCCTCCTTACTTCTGCGGGATTGATTTAAATTCAATGTCTGCCTGGGCATTTGGAATACCTGCTACCGGTTGAGTCAATTCAAATTGGCCCCGCTGAATCCAGTCCTTAAGGATCGCAGCTATTTTACGCGCTCTGGGATAACTAGACTGCGAGGTTGTAGGAACGCGTTTGCCATTGATCTCTATACTGCCGCTTTTGAGTTCCTTAAAGTTTGCATACCCCAGATCTATTTTCTTGTTGTACGGATAACCTTCATTAAAATCAACAATCGGACAAACAATGTCCTCATCCTTCACTGCAGTATAGCGCAACATTTCTTCATCAAGAATCGGAATAGGAATCCCTATCCCTACCGCCATGGTTGAACCATAACCGAGATAACTAAGCCCAACAAGCCAATTCGGATCCATCTGTTTCAGGTCACCGATCAGAGATAAAGTACCGGATGGTGTCATGGGAACTCCATTCTCCCCTCTCAACACATTGGGATGATGCTGTGTACCGTTCCAGGCAACATATCCTACACCCCCACCGAGGAATACCCTCGTCCCAATACCAATGGTTCGATAATGTGGATCGTTTAGCAAGGGGCTCAATTGTCCGGATGTTGAATAACTGGCATTTCCGACCTTCGGCTTTAGAATACCCATGTAGGTGTATAGATTACGATCCCCCAGATTGACCGCACAATTATAGTTTTGATAAGCATTACGAGGATTGAATAGGAAAGCATCATTCACATCATCTAGCGTAATCGTCGCTTCCACTTTGCGATTCGGATAACAATCGGTACCATATCCAGTGGCTTCCAATTGAATCTCTTTCCCAGCAACCAGATCATGAATCACATGCCCGCCGCCATAAGAAAAGCGTCCCGGGAATACCTTATTTTCCGGATCTCCTTCCCGTAACTGTCCAGCCCCGATATAGGCATCGACAGCAGCTATGCCACTATAGGCCTCTACCCCATTAAGCCAAGCTTTGTTCATCTTAATTCTTGGATTGGAATGTCCAAAATTAATAAAGGCACCCGAAGAACACATCGCACCAAAGGTACCTGTCGTCACTACATCAATCTCCCGGGCTGCCTGTTCATAGCCTTTTTCTGCTACAATGTCGATAACTTCTTCTGCTGTAACGACTACAGCTTCCCCACACCTGATTTTTTCATTGATTTCCTCATAACTCTTTTGCACAGCCATTTCTATTGCCTCCTGTTACATATTCTGGAACCTGCATGAACCTGCTGAAGAAAAGTTTTTGTCTTTTCATGCCCTTACGAAGAAAACCCTCTTTATATAAAAGAGGGTTAAACACTTACGCGCCCCTCTTATCTTCCAGGTATCTTCCTGCAGGAATTGGCACCATACCTTTGCAGGCGGTTGCCGGGTTTCATCGGGCCAGTCCCTCCACCACTCTGAATAAGAGTCTAAATATATTAAACTGTTTATTAATTGATAGATAGCTTATCACTTTTACGTCGTGTTGTCATCTTTATTTTATAAAAAGGGGCAACACCTTCGTGTTGCCCCTTTCATTATTCATTTGAAACAGGTATAAATTATGCTCTTTCCCAAATTGCAGCAGCACCCATTCCGCCACCAACACACATGGATTCAACGATGTATTTTACATCAGCGAATTCAGGATCTAGGAACATCTGGGTAACATCACATGCAATTCTTGCACCGGTACATGCCAGCGGATGTCCGATAGCAATTCCGGAACCCCATACATTGACGCGATCCATAGGCAGATCCAAAACGTCTTCACAGCAATACAGAGCCTGTGATGCAAACGCTTCATTGACTTCCCACAATCCGATGTCTTTTTTATCCAATCCAGATCTCTTCATAACCTTGGGAATTGCATAAGCAGGACCAACACCCATGATCATAGGTTCTACACCGATTACAGCATAGGAATGCAATTTCATAATCGGTTTCTTGCCGATTTTCTTACAGCCTTCGTCGGTTGCCAAAACAACACCAGCACCTGCATCATTGATCTGTGAAGAGTTCCCAGCGGTAACGCTTGCAGCTTCGTCCTGCATGAAAACAGGTTTCATTTTTGCCAAGCCTTCAAGGCTGGTGTCACGGCGCAAACCCTGGTCACGGAATACGACCATTTCTTTGACTTCTCCGCCATCTTCAACATACTTCTTGGCCAGATGTTCGCTTGCTACAAACTTGGCAGCCGGAGTTAAAGGATCTTCTCTGTAACCCTTTACAGGAACCTTTGCCTGAATTGGGATAATGACATCTTTGGTTTTACCTAGTCCACCATTGGCATCCTGAGCTGCAGCACACTTCTGATGAGCTTTTAATGAAAAGGCATCCATGCGTTCACGTCCAATGTTAAAACGACGTGCAACCTGTTCAGAGGTCCAGCCCATGCTCAGAGACATTGGATCCATAAATTTAGCAGCATCCGGATGAACATCAAACCCTGCACCCATCGGGATATGGGTCATATGTTGTCCACCACCGGCGAAAATAACATCTCCGCCAAAGGTCTGCATTGTAGACATACCCATTGCGATAGCTGACAGAGAAGAAGCACACAGTCTGTCAACTGTACATCCTGCTACATTGTAGGACCCACCGGACTGCAACCATGCTATACGCCCAAAGTTTCCGCCCTGTTCTTTATAAGCATTTGCGCAGGTAGCCCATACAACATCATCAATGATTTCATCCTGTTTGGCCCAGTCTTCGCCAACACCGATTCTTTCTCTTAATTCTTTCATAACAATGGATGAGAGTTCATCTGCACGAACATTCATAAACCAAGATTGTTTCCCGCCACGGGCAACCGCTGTACGAGCAGCCTCTACTACGTATACGTTTTTCATTAAAGATATCCCCCTTTTAAAATACGTAATTCCTTCGACACTTTACGATACAAACGCTTGATTTCCACTCACCCGTATTATAACACATAATTTACTATTTACAATAAAATACTTCTTCGAATAGTATTAATTAACATTTCTTTATTTTCTAATAATTGATTAATTAAAAAATAGCTTTTTAATAGACGCAGACTTTCTGGACTTACGCGGACTTTTTTGTAAGGGGTCAGGGGTGAGGGGTGAGGAGTCAGGCGCTATGCGCCAGACATTGCCCTTACTCCTCATCCCGTCCCCCTGTCAACTTAATTAACCCACTTCAACGTTCCAACTAACCAACTTTCCAACTAATAATTCCGCTTATATTCAACCTATTTTCTAATTAATCAATACTGTCCTAAAAACTCAACTTGCTTAAGATAATTAAACAACATAAAAGCCGAGACTTGCTCGGCTCATAGTTAATACTTTTATGATAATCAATTCTTCAAATTTTTTTAAGCTTCCTCAATAAAACCTTTTTCCTTCATCTCATCCAACGCGATGGGAATATAATTCCGATCAATATCTTTTACCACCATTGATGCATCATGCTCTTCAAAATTAATATTCGGCAATTTGTCTAAGATAGCAATAGCCACTGGAATTGCTTCAAAGCTCAAACCGGATTCACTAAAAATACTTAAATCAATATACACATCTGAATCATATTCCCCCGGCTTGCAATTGCATCTATATTGCCTTAATTTTTCAGTTATTTTCATCATTTTACCCTCTCCTTTCAAATGAGTAATTATATACCACAGAAACAATAACAGCAACCGTCCCTTCCCCTTGCCGCCATCATACTATTGCCTATTTCTATAATAGGTAAACTTATATGTAGATACAGTGCAACATTACCGATGATACGTTTTTACTCACACTAAAAAAAGGGACAATACCATTGTATTGTCCCTTAGTATTATTCGTCAATAAAAATTGCGCATTATGCTCTTTCCCAAACTGCAGCAGCGCCCATTCCGCCACCAACACCAATTCTTTCTCTCAATTCCTTCATAACAATGGATGAG
>JAYEHK010000032.1:0-5562 GCA_034659475.1 Bacillota bacterium
TCCATATAGTATATAAGGTAAGGAAAGTATCTTTTCATCTGTGATCATCTATAATTGTATGATGGTGTACGATTATCCTGCCGTCATTTTTTGAGACGTATATTTTGCTTTTTCAATCGCCCATGGTTTTTGAATAGGATACTGTGAAAGCGACAACCTACTCATCAATACCTTTCGATCCTTTCGAAGCTGCCATGTCCGACGAGGAATGGGAGAGTTCCCTTGATCGAACAGCAAGACAAATTTCAGGTGACTCGAGGGCATTCAAATGAACCTTGTAATACTCGACACACATGTGTGGATTTGGTGGATAAATCAAGACGAGAAATTGCCACTCTCATTCCATGAGCGTATTACTATAACCAATTTCGCATGACTTCATACCATCTTTTAATTATTTAAGGTAGAAATGTATGAGGTCATATGAAATGCACTATAATTCCAGACGTGCTGCCATTTCAGCCGTGTCCGTCTACGAATTGATTCAGGTTGTGAGACGAGGCCGCCTGTCTTTGACGATTGAAGTCAATGAATGGCTGCATATGGCGATAGTTTGACCGGGTTTTTAATGCTTGCCATATCTATAAACTTTGTGATTCTCGAGTTTTTTGATCAGAAAAGTTCTTATAGAGCAGCCCACAGCCTGGTCGGAATTATATTACTTATGGGATTCGTTTATACATTTTCATGTAATAAACATTCCCGTGCAAAATTAATCTCGCTACTTCTAATTTCACTGATTCCCTGCTATCTCGGAACCGTGTTTTCTGATTTGGATATTTCATTACTCGGTATCGGCGGTCATAGAAATCCCATATTTCATAGCGGTATTTTGTTTTTCATATTTCTGATGGTAACAAAAAAGTCAGATTCATACATGGTTTCAGCGTTGGTGTCAGCATTTGGAGTCGGTCTGGGTCACATCTGTTTTGGGACATGTTTGACAAAGAAGACGTTCGCTGGATTCCCGGAGGTACTTTAAACACAGTTTGGCTTGGTGTTAACGGTTTGTTGTGCATTTTGAGCGCAAAGATAAATTTGTCACACCGAATCAAAAAAATATAAAAACATTGATATAAATACCAGTGATATTGGAAAGGCAGATCCTTTTATCATTTTGTTGACAAAAATATTTTTTTTCCATAAAAAGTGTTTACTAATTTGTCTGATGCCGGAGTGGTGGAATTGGTAGACGCAGAGGACTCAAAATCCTCCGGGCTTTAAGCCCTTGAGAGTTCAAGTCTCTCATCCGGCACCACAATTGTTTATTTTTCCCTGCTGTGTGTCATTCCAGAAGCCCCCGCTATGCCCTGCTATTTCAGCTGTAGTTGCAATATAGACAAGTTTTGTGAATCATCCAAAAATGCAGACCTGGTTTTGATTTTACTATTTCAAGATAAAAATATCAAAAACTGAGTTGAGGAAATCATGATAAAATCTCTATTAATTCGTAATTTCCGTATTTTTAAGGAAAGAGAAATAAAAAAATTAAGCCAAGTAAATTTATTTGTCGGTAAAAATAATTCAGGAAAAAGCTGCCTGATTGAAGCTTTGCAGATATATGCGACCAAAGGGAATCCTAAGGATTTATATGAAATATATCTGTTTCCAGAAGGGCATCCAGTGAACTGCGAAGCAGCTTGAACCGATCATTTTTCGTTCCGGAATCAAATTATCCCGGGTTATAGGCAAGTCTCAATTTTGCATCATGGTGCCGTTTGGGTCGAACAACTATATCAACATCCTGATCCAGAGCCCGGAGGAAGGAAAACAGCCTTTCGATTGAAAATTCTTCAAGCCGGCCATTCCTCAGGGCTGAAATTTTAGGCTGACTCACTCCCAGAATATCCCCTGCTCTTTTTTGGGTCAGCCCCCGGCTTTCGATAATATCATAAATCATGGATGCAATCCGGGCCTTGGCTAAACTCTCATCTGGATTGGGCAGCCCCATGTCCTTAAAAATATTTTCTGAGCCTTTAACGGCCCGTGCGTCTTCTCCCATTTTATTCCTCCTTTGCCAGGTCCATTGCCTGTTTAAGCCTGGCCCTGATCGTATTTATATCGGGCATGGGGGTCTTAATCCCTGACTTGGATTTCTTTTTAAAAGTATGGAACACATAGATGCATTTTCCAATTTTTACCGCATAGACCGCCCGGTATGTATCTGTATGGTACGGTGCCATAATTTCAAGAACACCTTTGAATCCCTTCAGAGGTTTTGCCCTGTGGTGCTTTTTCCCTTCCTGGGCCCGGTGAAGTGCAAAACCAACTTCATGTTTCACTTCATCGGGAAACTCTTTCAAATCTTCCAGTGACGATCCTACCCAGACCAGCTCTTTTATCTCATCAGTTTTCATGTTTTATTTATGCCATATCTAAGATATTTTATTCAAGGTTAATTTCACCAGGCCTCCATAAAATATGTACCTCATCGGCAATGGGTGTTCAGTATCCCCAAAGGGCTTCGGATCTATTTCCTTAGGGAATCCAAGGGCAGGCGAGAGAGGCTTATGCTCAGTTTATAAAAAATCCTTAAAAGGGTTCCATTGATGCTACGAAATCAAAAATAATAGACGTTAAATCTGAACAATGTTTTTTAACAGTATTCCAATCGTGCCATTTAGGAACCAGATTTTTATATTCGGATAAATTGGTTCCCTCCAAATCATAAGGCATGGCATTAGCAAGCTGGGCTATTAATTGTTGAAGTGGGGATTCTCCATTTGTCTGTTGATAAAATCTGTCAAAAGATTGTAAAGCGGCGCAAACCTTTTCATTTCCTAAATGATCTGCAAGAGCAACAAAATCAAGATAATCCCTGGTTGCATTTCGGTTAAGAATTAAAATCCCTTTAATTCTAAGAATTTCTTTATCTGTTGGAACCGTGACAAGCTGACCATAACATTCCTTTTGAGTCTTTTCTAAAGGTTCTTTTCGAATGAGTTGCCGGACACCGGTTTCTACTCCATCAAGACTGCCCAGTATAAGAACTGGCCTTTTAGTTCGAGCTGTTTGCCATCCAGCAACAGATTCCAGTTGTGCCAATACTTTATCAAAATGTTCGCTTAAATCTGTTAACACATGATCTGCATCACAGGAAAGTCTGTGATCTGCATAAATACTTGATGCTGTCCCTCCTACTAAAACAGCTTCAGGTAAAAATTGTTGGAGTCGTGCAGCAGAGCTTAATACGTCTTCCCATTCAGGCAATTCTTCATTTTTTTTCAATGTAATGATTCCAAAAGTGATATCGTTGAGAGTAGGGATCATCAATATATTGATGGCAGATACGTTTTATTTTTTCGGCTAACAATGGATCTGATAATAACGCATTCCGTAGATCAACCCAGTCTCTCCATTTACCAGTGGCTATAATATTATCAATAGCAGCCAGGGTGTAACCTTGGTGTGTTAGGTGCCTGTGCAGCATTTTTGTTTACCTTATTATTCAATACATTCTTTCGGTATTATGAAATACCATCAGATATACATGCATGTTGAACACGCGATGTCTGCCGATTCTAATATCTGTATTTTTTCCCGTAAGGCCTCAATTATACCACAAGACCAATGGTATGATCAAGGTATACCTTATTCGCAAAGGCATACAAATTCAGACTTTTATTGATAATCATTGTAATCAGCATCAACGGTGTTGCCGTTTTCAAACCGGAAGAAAACACGCCAGTTACCCGAGACATCAATTGCCCGGAACCCCTGACGTTCCCCTTTAGTTGTTCCTGATTAAAATCTTGATTAAACTGGCTCGAATATGATACCAGATTTTATACATTTGTGAATATTATGGTTGGGTTTGTCTGAACCTGAGCATTAATACCATTATTGCTCTCTTTTCAGAGAGGCTTTTTTGATAAAGACTGGCCTGACCCTGAAATGACACTTTGTTTTTATTCCGCTGCATTTCATGCAAATGCCTTGACCTTGATTTCTCCCTTTTTTTGCATGACCTGCCAAAGGTCATACTGGCTTTGCTGAATCAACCAGCTTTCTGCGCTCCCCCCAAAGGCTTTTGATAGCCGGACTGCCATTTCAGGGGAAATTCCGAATCGACCATTTATCAGGGCGGACAGGGTTTTTCTGGAAACTCCAAGTCCTTTGGCTGCTTCAGTCACCGTTAATCCTAACGGTTCGATACACAGTTCCTTAATCACTTCGCCCGGGTGTGGAGGGTTATGCATAACCATTTTTAAGCCCCTTGTGTTTGAATTTTTTAATCATGATTTAATGTAACCTGTCTATATCCGGGTGTCAATAACATTTCACAAATTTTGTGTGTATCAAGATCAACAATAATCATCCAACACTTGAAAACTCAAAAACAGATATTGTTTGAGATACCAATTCTGTCTTTGAGTTTTTAAATAGCCAGTGGAAGCAGATTTATACATTTGTGAATATTATGGTTGATTTTGGCAGCCCTGAGTGATAAATGCAAGTATGTGAAACTATGAAAGTATAATTATGAAAGTATGAAAGTATAATAAGGTGAGCACTGAAGTGTATCGTTTTCACCTTATACTTTTTGGCTGAACCTGAGCATTAATACCATTATTGCTCTCATTTCAGAGAGGCTGTTTTGATAAAAATCTGCTTAACCCTGTTATTCGGATTGATGACACAACCGAGCAGGTCCGTATGAAAGAGATGATGGTCGTCCAGTCGGAGAAAATGATGTCGGTGGGAGGTCTTGCTGCAGGTATGGCCCATGAGATAAATAATCCCCAGGCAGGCATGATGCAGAATGCCAATGTCATAAAATACCGGCTGGAACGTATTGATATGCCTGCAAACCTGGAAGCCGCAGAAGAACCTGGCCTTTCCATGGAGGATATCAAGGCATTCATGGAAAAAAGAAACATTTTCCGCATGATTGATGCCATCCAGGAATCCGGTGCACGGGCCGCTGAAATTGTTAACAGCATGCTCCGTTTTGCACGAAAATCAGGTTCCGCTGTCTCTTCCCATTATCCTGATCAACTAATGGACAGGATTCTTGATCTGGCTGCCACGGACTATGATCTTAAAAAACAGTATGATTTTAAATCCATAGAAATTATAAAGGAATATGCCGATGATCTGCCCATGTTACCCTGCGAAGGCGCAAACATTCAGCAGGTGCTGCTGAACATTCTCAGAAATGGTGCACAGGCCATGCAGAAGGCAAAAACAAAATCTCCCAGATTCATACTTAGAATTTACAGTAAGGGGAAGCCTGCAATGGTCCATATAGAGATAGAGGATAACGGTCCGGGAATGGATGAGCGCAGACTCGATTAAAGGTGTTTGATCCTTTTTTTACGACAAAACCGGTGGGGGTAGGTACAGGGTTGGGATTGTCCGTTTCTTATTTTATTAGTCTCCTTTAAGGTTAAAACCCCCGCCTTTTAGGCGGGTAGCTTTAGCTATGATCTTTGCGTGCTCGTGCTCGTGCTCGTGAACGTAAACGTCTTTTGTCGTTAATACTGCTTTTTCCGCAACCTTCAGCTATATTGAGAGGTATTGACCAAGCAGCTCGCTTAAGTTGATCTGCAAGCGAAGAAT
>JAYEHK010000033.1:0-23422 GCA_034659475.1 Bacillota bacterium
GCGTAAATCTGCATCCTATTTAAACGACCAGAGGGAGTATCAGTGGTACCCGTAGGGTGCGTTAAAATCGTTCCCTTCCCCGGTTGCACACTGATTTTCATCTGTGGTTGTGTCGTGCAGACATGGGGGGTTAGTACGAAAATAGAAAAGTTAAATAGACACACCCTTACGGGTACCACACTCAAGAGTACCACTGATACTCCCTTCGGTCGTAATTAAGGATGCGGGTTTACACGGATTTTTTTAATGGGTCAGAAGCTGAAGCTTCCTATAAGATAATAGAGAAATTTTTATCTCCATAGTGAAGGCTTCAGCCTCCAGCAACATCTAACCTGTCTACGTTATTTTATCGGTGGTTGTGGCTTGTGACCATGGTGGGTTCCCATGCAAAAGCCAACAAATTATTACTAATTCCTTAAGTTGGATAACGATTACCTTATTTACAGAGCAATTATTGCATAGGTTAATTCTAATTTATCGGAAGATAAAGCATTCTCTATGTGTTAAAGAAGAATATTAAAAAAGTCCGTGTAAGTTCGAAAAGTCTGCGTAATCTGCGTCTATTCGTCCCCCTTGTGTTCCGGTTTCTAAATTAAAAGGGTTTCATAAAAGTATGAATCCTCCTTTATGGTTTAAGAAACGCTCAATCAAATTTCAAAAAATGGTCCGCGGAAGTCCATTAAGTCCGCGTAGTCCTTGTCTATTCGTTCCTTTCTCGAACTTCGCATTATCTGTCAACTGCGAAAACGGGTGTAATGGTATATAATAGCCTATAAGGGAGGAGGGGAATGATGAGTAATTTGCGTAAGGATTCTTCTACTATTGAGGTTGAGATAAAAGATCTGGGGATATACAGCGTAGTTCGTGGAACAACGCTTGGTGAGCTGGCGGATTCTTTACAGGATGAAGTCACTTACCCGGTAGTGGGAGGAATCATTCATAATACGATGAGAGACCTTAGTCGTCGTTTGGAAGAAGATACGACGATGGAATTTGTGAATTTGAATGGTGAAGATGGTGCCGGTATCTACCGTAGGAGTGCTGCATTTTTGTTGATTAAGGCGTGTCGCGATGAGTTCCCTGATCGAAAAATAATGATTAAGCATACCCTATCAAATGGACTTTATTGCGAGTTTGTTGGTTATGAATGTACAGCCTCTGATGTGGAACAGATCAAGGCTAGGATGGTGGACTTGATCCAAAAAGATCTTATGATAAGAAGATCGCTGATGAGCAGAAGGGAAGCCGAGGAAATCTTTATTAGTCAGGAACAAATAGATAAAACCCAGATCCTGGCTGCGAGGGGACGTAAGAATGCCCACGTATATGAGTTAGATGGTTTTTATGAATACTTTTATGGGCATATGGTGCACCGAACAGGTGTCCTTGATCGTTTTGATCTATTGTATTATACGCCGGGGATGGTTCTCCAAACACCGAGAAAAGGAGATCAGGGACAGATTCAAGAGTATCATGAACAACCTAAGCTTGCGGCTATTTATCAGGAAGCCAAACAATGGGCTGATATGCTGGAACTTCCAACACTGTCAGCATTAAATGCAATGATAGATGCAGGGAACATTGATGACGTTATTCGAGTGAATGAAGCGTTACATGAAAAAAAGATTGCCCATATTGCGGATAAGATATGCAGTGATCCTAACATTAGGGTCGTATTAATCTCGGGCCCATCTTCATCTGGAAAAACGACGTTTGCTCAAAGATTATTAATACAACTACGCGTGAATGGCAGAAAACCTGTGTCCATTTCTCTGGATAATTATTTCATAGATAAAGTTAAAACGCCGCTGGATGAGGATGGAGATTATGACTTTGAAGCGATTGAGGCCTTAAAACTTGATCTGTTTAATGAACATTTAGGGCAGTTGATTGATGGTGAGGAGGTTGAACTTCCTGTCTACAATTTCAAAAATGGAACCTGTGAGACCAAAGGTCTGCTGATGAAGGTTCCGGAAGGTGAGCCAATTATTATTGAAGGGATACATGGCTTGAACGATCGCCTTACCTGGAGCATTCCTACGGAACAAAAATTTAAGATTTATATCAGTGCGTTAACACAGTTAAACATTGATAGGAGTAATCGTATTCCTACCACAGATAGCCGGTTGCTGCGAAGGATTATCAGAGATAGCAGGACGAGGGGATATGAAGCGCTGGACACCATTAAGAGATGGCCCTCTGTGCGAAGAGGTGAAGAAAAAAACATTTTCCCGTTTCAAGAAAATGCGGATATAATGTTTAATTCGTCATTAATGTATGAACTGGCCGTCTTAAAACCGATAGCAGAGCCTTTATTAGAGCAAATCACTCCAGATAGCAGGGAGTATATTGAAGCCAGAAGACTGCTTAAATTCCTGAGTTACTTTCATGCTGTGCCAACCACGAGCATTCCGCCTAATTCGATTCTTAGAGAATTTGTTGGGGATAGTTGGTTCAGAACCTAATCAATAAAAAAACAACCAGATTTAGCGATCTGGTTGTTTTTTTATTTAATATTAAATCAGTGTAAAATTTGTGTAAAAAATACAAAAGCTATTTTCATTCGGGTGTATTACAGATACGATTATGATAAAGGCTAAACGTTAATGATTAGAGGTGGATAAAATGAATGGCAAAATTTTAGTGATTGATGATGAAGAAGCACTGGTACGGCTGATTACGTATAATCTTGTGAAAGAAGGGTTTGTCACAGTATCTGCTTTTGATGGGAATGAAGGATGGCAGATGATTGAACAGGAACAACCGGATTTGATTATATTGGATTTAATGCTTCCGGGTAAAGATGGATTGGAAATCTGCCGTGATCTGCGAAAAAAAAATGTGCGCATTCCGATTATTATGCTGACTGCCAGAGACGATGAGATTGACCGAGTGTTAGGACTGGAACTGGGAGCAGATGATTATGTGACCAAACCGTTTAGTGTTAGGGAATTAACTGCTCGTGTAAAAGCAGTTTTAAGGCGCAATTATAACCAGGAAGAAGACCTTGACTGTGAGCGCGAAATTGTTGTAGGAAGGTTTATTATTAAACCAGACAAATATGAAATATTTATAGATCACGAATTATTGGATTTGACACTAAAAGAATATGAATTGCTTGAATTGCTTGTTCGCAATAAAGGCAGGGTTTTAAAAAGAGAGTATCTGCTGCAGGTGCTTTGGGATTACGCAGAAGGTGTAAATACACGTGTTCTGGATGTTCACATCAGTAAATTAAGGGATAAAATTGAACCGGATAACAAGAATCCTAAATATATCAAAACCATCAGGGGGTTAGGGTATAAATTTGAGGTTGGAAGTCATGACGAATAAAGTTCAATGGCGATTAACCGGAACTTACTTATTGCTTATTGTAATTTTGCTTTCCATTTCCGGAATGATTGCGTATTTCAGCTTTAAGGCCTATTACGTAAATAATTTAGAAGAGACTATGGACAGAGAGGCCTCTCTGGTTGTTCAATTAATATCAATCAATGATACAGGAACAAATGAGACTAATTCGTATCAAAATATCTGCGATACAGCTGCTGAGGAAATGACCAGGATCACTATTATTGATAGGAATGGTAAGGTACTGGGGGATTCCGTTTTCGATGTTAATGAGATGGATAATCATTCGAATCGTCCGGAAGTATTCAGCGCATTAAAGGGAGAACAGGGTGTATCGCAGCGTTATAGTAAAACTGCAGAGATGGAAATGGTATATGTGGCGATTCCTTTTGTAACAGCCAATCTAAGTGGTGCTGTTCGCATAGCAAAACCGCTGGTTTATCTTAATACGATCTATCAGAAGATTTTATCCATTGTTTTTTTGGCCATACTGATTGCAGGTTTTATTGCGCTGTTACTAAGCATGGTGATGGCGGAACGTTTTTCGCGTCCCATTCATGAAATGACAGAGGCAGTAAAGGACATTAGTCGTGGAAATTTCAAAAGAAAGATTAGCAGTGCTTGGGAAGATGAATTCGGTTTATTAGCAAATGCTTTCAATGATATGGGGGATTATATTGATCGGGGAATTTCTGAAATATCTGAAATAAATAATCGGTTCAGAATTCTGCTTGAAAATACTATTAATGGCATATTGATGGTGAATAGCATTGGAAATATAACCTACGCTAATCCAGTTGCGATTATGTTACTGGGTTTTCCTGAAAACGTTACAGGCAGAAGATATGCGGAGTTGATCAGTGATTATGAGATGTTGGAAACGATTCAGCATGTAAACAAGACGAAGAAGTCGATTCGTAAAGATATAACCATGCATGTGCTGGGGTCCAAGGTGGTTGAACTCAATGCGGTTCCTATTGAAGGCAGCGAAGTTGCCTATCAGGGGGTTCTGATTATCTTGCATGACATTTCTGAAACACGACGTCTGGAGAAGGTAAGAAAAGACTTTGTTGCCAATGTCTCGCATGAATTAAAGACACCGGTTGCGACGATCAGTGGATTTGCTGAAACGCTTCTTGCAGAAGGGGCGCAAGGCTCGGAAAATACGATGGAATTTACGCAGATTATTTATGATGAGGCCCAGAGATTAGGTTGTTTAATTAACCAATTACTTGAATTATCAAAGCTTGAATCAGATAACAAAAAACTGGACAAAACGGAAATTGACCTTAAACAATTGATTCAGCAGGCGGTTGAAATTGTGCAAAGAAGAAACACCAGGAATGATTTAGTCATTACTTATCAGACAGATAGCACTGATCCAGTCTATATTTTTAGTCATCCTGATGCCATCACCCAGGTCCTCAATAACTTCCTTGATAATGCGATAAACTATAGTCCGGATGGAGGAATAATAACGGTTGAACTTAAAGAATCGGAGGGCTTAATTCAAATTGATGTTACCGATCAGGGGGTTGGTATTCCCCAAAAAGACTTACCCAGAATATTTGAGCGGTTTTACAGGGTGGATAAGGATCGTTCGAGAAAAACAGGGGGGACTGGGCTCGGACTATCTATTGTTAAGCACATTGTAGAAAACCTTGGCGGCAGTGTGACGGTTCAAAGCCTGCCGGGTGAGGGCTCAACCTTTTCGGCGATTTTCCCTAATAAATAAAGTTATTATTATAGTGATTTAATTCACCGCTGTAGTAAATGTTGTGATATAATTGGATAAAATAAATTACACTACTGTAATTTGAGAATGTGAATTATGGTAATCGCTAATGTCTTTTTCACGGAACCCGAAAGCCTGTAGGTTTTTTATTAATAACCCGTTGCCATTTATCTGGTAAACGGGCTTTTTTTTGTCCTGAAATCACGGTTAGGTTGGTATTAAAGGCCTGTGACTGGGGCTATATTGAGATGTTTACTTTTTCTTTACAATAAATGCGCGATATTTTAAAAGACGGGGACTAGATGGTTAACACTACGATGTTAAGGTTTCTTTAGCGCAAATAAAAAACAAAAAAATAGGAGGAATGTACAGAATGAAGAATAGTTTACGGAGAAGGTTTAGCTTTGTACTGTTAGGTTTAATGCTTTTTGGAGCAGTAATGGCTGGGGGATGTGGCCAACAATCAGCAAATGAAAATCAGGAACCCTCACAGACAGGCAGTGAACTTTCAGGAAGCTTAACCCTTGCTGGATCAACTTCAGTTCAACCTTTTAGTGAGGTATTAGCAGAAGAATTTATGACAATTCACCCTGATGTACAGGTAAACGTACAGGGTGGAGGATCTTCCCAGGGTGTTGCTGCAGCGATCTCAGGTGCGGCTGACATCGGAGCTGCTTCCAGAGACCTGAAGGATGAAGAAAAAGAAGCAGAGCCTGGTATTAAAGCAACTGTAATTGCTATTGATGGTGTTTCCATTGTGGTTCATCCTGAAAATCCAATTCCTGAACTGACGATTGCCCAAGTAAAAGATATCTACTTGGGCAACATCGTTAACTGGAAGGAGCTTGGCGGAAATGACGCTGTGATCACTGTAATCTGCAGAGAAGATGGATCTGGAACAAGAGATGCATTTGACCATATTGTTATGAGCAAAGAGCGTTCTGTAGGGACAATGAGAAGACAAATACAGGGAGAATAAGAGATGGCAAAGATCTGAACCTGGAGAATATCATTCATGGTTTGCTCATGCTTTGTGCAGGTATTTTTATACTGGCAATTATCCTCATAACCGTTTTTATTTTTGCAAAAGGACTTCCCTTAATAACGAAAATCGGCATAGGTAATTTTCTGTTTGAAACGGAATGGAATCCATTAAACGGTGTGTTTGGGATATGGACGATGTTTATCGGATCACTGGCTGTAACCTTTGCATCACTTTTATGGGCTGTACCGCTCGGGTTAGCGACAGCAGTTTTCATGGCGGAAGTAGCACCAGCTTATGTGGGGCGTCTTCTGGGGAGTTTTGTTGAACTACTGGCAGGGATTCCCTCAGTTGTCTTTGGTTTTATTGGCTTGATTTTGATTGTCCCTTTTATTCGTCAGCATTTTGGAGGATCGGGATTGAGTGTTCTTGCAGGCGCTATTGTTTTGGGGATTATGATTCTTCCCACCATTATTACTATATCAAGAGATTCAATACTTGCTGTTCCCAAAGAATACAAGGAAGGTTCATTGGCGTTGGGGGCAACTCACTATCAAAGTATTTCTCATGTCATTCTCCCAGCAGCAAAGTCGGGTATCATAACAGCAATTGTTCTTGGAATGGGGCGTGCCATTGGCGAGACAATGGCGGTCGTAATGGTTACAGGTAATTCGGCCGTAATACCTAATTCACTGCTTTCATCCACCCGTACGATGACGAGTAATATTGTCATTGAAATGGGCTATGCAGTAGGGGATCATCAGGCTGCCTTGTTTGCGACGGGTACAATTCTGTTTATATTCATTGTAATTCTTAATCTATTGGTTGGCATTTATACCAGGAAAGGGCGTTTAAATGGGTCATAAAAGAAGCGTAAAAGACATTGTGATAACCACAGGATTATGGCTTGCAGCAGCGGTCATTGTCGGGGTACTCTTTGTAATTGTGGCCTATGTATTTGCAAAAGGGATATCAGCTATTAATTTTGAATTCATTTTTCAGGCGCCCAAAAGAGCAGGGCAAGAAGGTGGGATATCAACAGCAATTGTGGGCACATTGTACCTAACCTTGGTATCTATATTGATCGCCGTCCCGATCGGCGTTGGGGCAGCTGTATATCTGCAGGAATATGCAAACAGCAGGAGTAAATTCGCCTATGTCGTTGGTCTTACTGCCGAGACGTTGGCAGGCATTCCCTCCATCCTATATGGACTTTTTGGGTTTGTGTTCTTTGTAATCTTTCTGGGCATGGGTTGGTCTATTTTGTCGGGGAGTATGACCCTCGCGATTATGATTCTTCCTACGATAACCAGAACGGCACAGGAAGCAATATTATCAGTTCCCCGGGAGTACCGAGAAAACAGTCTGGCGTTGGGCGCAACACTTTGGCAGACAATCTCTAAAGTGGTCTTGCCTTCTGCATTACCTGGCATAGTGACAGGTATAATCCTGTCTGTCGGCAGAGCAGTCGGTGAAACCGCTGCACTAATTCTGACGGCTGGAAGCTCTCTTAACATGCCCATGACGCTTGGAGATCTGGCGAGAACAATGGCAGTTCATCTGTATGTGCTTGCCATGGAAGGTTTGTCAATGGAACGAGCCTTTGGGACAGCATTCTTGATTGTTGTAATGGTTTTGATTATAAACTATCTGGCGAATTTCAGCCTTCGAAGACTGTCAAATTCAATGAAATAAGGAGGCAGGATAATGACAATAACCATTGATCAAAATAAATTAAAAATGAAGAGTAAGGATTTGGAGGTTTTCTACCAGGAGTTTCAAGCGCTTCATTCGGTTCATATGGACATCGAGGTAAATAAAGTGACTGCACTCATCGGGCCCTCTGGTTGCGGAAAATCGACCTTTCTTAGGACACTCAATCGTCTTAATGAACTGATTGAGGGCACAACCATAAAGGGGCAGGTAATGCTTGATGATATACCGATATATGATAAGGAAGTTGATGTGGTTGACCTGCGAAAACGGGTTGGCATGGTTTTTCAGAAGCCATCGGTCTTTCCGATGTCGATCTATGAAAACGTTGCCTATGGTCCGCGGATTCATGGTATTAAGAAAAAGTCCCATCTGAACGAGATTGTAGAAAAGAGTTTGATCGCAGCTAATCTGTGGGATGAAGTAAAGGATCGCCTGAATTCACCGGCTGCGAGGATGTCAGGGGGGCAGCAACAGCGTATGGTGATAGCAAGGGTATTAGCAGTAGATCCGGAGGTGATCCTTATGGATGAACCGGCCTCTGCATTAGATCCAATATCGACTTCTAAATTAGAAGAATTAATTGGTGAATTAAAAACCAATTATACGATTGTTATCGTTACCCATAACATGCAGCAGGCAGCCAGGGTTTCAGACTATACTGGATTTTTCTTGAATGGCCAATTGGTGGAGTTCAATCGTACCGATGAATTATTTGTGAACCCGCTTGATAAAAGGACCGAGGACTATATAACGGGACGATTTGGTTAAAAGAAAGGGGTTTGATGGATAATGGTTAATGATGCATTTGATAATGATCTCGCGAGATTAAAAGAAGATATACTAAAGATGGGCAGATTATTGGAAGAACAGATCATAAAATCTGTTAAAGCGCTAACGGAAAAAAATATTAAATTGGCAGAGGAAGTTATTACAAAGGATGATATTATCGATCAGATGGAATTAGATATCGAAAGAAAATGCTTGAGTCTGGTCGCTTTGCAACAACCAATGGCTAGTGATCTTCGTTTTTTAGGTACGGCGCTTAGAATCATTATTGATATTGAGAGAATGGGAGATCATGCGGAAGATATTGCTGAGGCAGCGATTGATATCTATGATCAGGTTTTCATAAAACCGCTGATTGATATTCCCAGGATGGCTAATGTTGCAGAAAAAATGGTTGAAATAGCGTTACAGGCATTTATTGATAATGACGTAGAACTTGCGATGACACTTGTGGAGATGGAAGCAGAAATGGATGCTTTGTATGATCAGGTTTTTCGTGAACTGCTATCCTATATGATGCAGGATCAGAAGAACATTCCGCAGGCGACGGATTTATTATTTGTATCGGGACATCTGGAGAGAATTGGGGATCATGCAACAAACCTTGCTGAAATGGTTCTATATGTTGTAGAAGGAAAAAGGATTGACATCAATGTACTGGCCAGATCCAAATAAATAATAGCACAAGGGTGAGAATAAAGGGGACGGTTTTGGTGTGTCATAAAAAGGATACATCAAAACCGTCCTCTTTGGTTATTTGAGGAAGGAAATGAAGTGATTATTAGCGAATATATAAAATATGCCTGGGGAGGTGCAAATGGAATGGAAGACAATTCAAAGATCAGTGTGAAGATTTATGATGACGAATATATAGTAAAGGGCAATGACAATGGAGACTATATTGATATGCTGGCGGCTTACGTTGATCGTAAAATGCGGGTAATTTCCCAGCGCAATAGCCGTTTATCAACGACCAAAATTGCTGTACTGACCGCGTTAAATCTAGCGGATGAACTTAACAAGCTTCAGGAAGACTATGATGAACTGGTTCGGGCTCTGGAAGAGGAAAAGAAGAGCCGGCTGGGGTGAAAGATAACGAATCGGGATGTTGCGTGTGTTTTCAATAATATCGCAGATTTGCTTCGGATCAAAGACGATAAATCTTATAAAATAAAGGCGTATCGAAGGGCTGCATTATCTATTGGACAACTGGATGCTGATATTAATATACTTTATCAAAACGATCAACTGTATGATATCGCTGGAGTTGGCAGCACCCTAAAAAGAATGATCGAAGAAATTGTTGAAACTGGAAGCTGTAAGGACTACGAAGATCTCGTAAGTGAGATGGGCGAGGGAATACTGGAGATGCTATCTCTTCCCGGACTCGGTCATAAAGCGATTCGAACCTTATACAATGAACTGGATATTAACAGCGTTGATGATTTGAAACAGGCGGCTGAAGAAAAAAGAATTCGAAACCTTTCTGGTATGGGGAGTAAAACGGAGGACAATATCTTACAATCTATTCATGTATTTTATAATCAGAATAAAAAATATACATTGGTAGAAATAAGGCCGGAAGCTGACAATTTGTTGGGCTATTTACAATCCTGCGAACAAGTTGAGAACGCTTGCTGCGTGGGAAGTATAAGAAGAGGAAAAACGCTGATCAGTGACATCGACATCTTGGTTTCCGCTCATGATGAGCAGGGCATAAGAAGAAAGATTAAACAGTATTCTGACGTTCAAAATATATACACGGAAAAAAGGGGACATATTGCGGGTGTGCTTCATTCCGGAGTTCCGTTTGAACTAATTATTGTAACACCAGAGGAGTATTATGGGAGATTAGTTTGGACAACTGGTTCAAAGAGTCATCGCTCGCATTTGTTTGGTGAATTCAAACCCGAAGATTTCATCGGGGCAAAAGCAGAGGAAGAAATCTATCATCAACTGGGATTACCCTTCATTTCTCCAGAATTAAGAGAAGATAATGGCGAATTTGAAGCTGCCGAGGAGGACATGCTGCCCTCTCTGGTATCAGCAGAAGATCTGCAGGGTGATTTACATGTTCATTCCAGCTATAGTGATGGTTCCAATAATTTACTGGAAATCGCTGAAGAAGCAAAGCAAAGAGGGTATTCTTATGTAGCTGTTACGGATCATTTCAAGAGTTTACACATTGTGAATGGGTTAGATGAATCCAGGTTAGGGACTCAGGGCAACGAAATTGATAAGCTGAATAAGCAGTGGTCAGATTTTAAGTTGCTGAAGGGCATTGAAGTTGATATATTGAAGAACGGTACTCTTGATGTGGAGGATAGGGCGTTACGGGAACTTGATGTGGTGATTGCTTCTATTCACAGTTATTTTAAACTGGACCGTGAAAAGCAAACGGATCGGTTTATTGAAGCCATAAAAACTGAACAGGTAGATATTTTAGGGCATTTGACGGGGCGGTTGTTGAAAAAACGAAAGAGCAATGCATTAGATGTTGAAAGAGTTTTGCAGGAAGCCGTAAATTACGGAGTTGCATTAGAAATTAATGCTGATCCTGTGCGGATGGATATAGACGAAGAATTCTGCCGAAAGGCTAAAGAATACGGAGTTAAAACTTCGATCAATAGCGATGCTCATGATAGGGATAACCTGAATAATGTGCAATATGGACTATTAAATGCACGCCGGGGCTGGCTTGAGAAGGATGATGTGATCAATAGTAAACCAATAAAGGAACTCCTCGACTGGCTACACGAATAAATACATATAGACTGGCGAATTACTAAATCAGGTAAATCGTGAAGGAGGCAAAAATCTTGTTTGATTTTGCTTTAAGAGCGGTGGGAATGTACTTTCTGGCCCTGATCATGATTCGTTTGTTAGGAAAAAGGGCCCTGGGTGAACTGGGGCCTTTTGATTTCGTCGTAATGACTGGGGTTGGGCATACAGTTGTTTCTGTTGCACTTGATCGCAGTCTGCCATTTTATGAAGGGATTGTAATTCTGGTTACCCTGGCAATTCTGGAATATCTTATGGGTTATCTGGCACTAAAAAGTGCGCGGCTTTCTGACCTTATTACTGGAGTGCCCATTGTTCTTATCGATAATGGGAAAATTATTCGAGAGAATCTTGCGAAGGAAAAGTTTAATGTGGATGATCTATTGCAAGA
The DNA here is from genome assembly GCA_034659475.1 of Bacillota bacterium. GTDB lineage: Bacteria > Bacillota > Syntrophomonadia > Syntrophomonadales > Syntrophomonadaceae > JAYEHK01. Next base: position 11,743 of record JAYEHK010000033.1, read on the forward strand.
ACTTCGCAAACAGGGGATTCGAGATATCCATGAAGTAGATAAAGGTATTTTAGAATCGTGCGGAGGCTTTAGTGTAATTCTAAAAGAAGAAGAGGAACCTGTAACCAGAAGAGACCTGGGCATCTACTCCGAGGAGAAGAACGAGTTTCTCACGATTGTGAACAGATCACGGGCCGAGTATTTTAATCATGTTAACGATGGGGGCAAAACAGAAGACAGGAATATTTTTGAAATTCTGCACACAATTGATGGAAAATTAAATGATATGCATAAGAGACTTGATAAAATGGAAGAACGGGTTGATTGATGTGATTATGCTATAATAAATAAGCCAAAAAGAACAGGGGGTACAGATTATGCCCTGTTCAGGTTTGATTCGCATACAAAGATAAACAAGGAAAATTACAATGGAGGAACATAGAAAATATGGAGTTGTTAGCCCCGGCAGGAAACTGGGAAGCCTTTCAGGCAGCGATTAATAATGGTGCCGATGCTGTTTATGTTGGTGGAGAAAGGTATAGTGCCAGACAATCCGCAGAAAATTTTAATACTGAAAAACTAAAACAGGCGCTGGATTATGCTCATTTAAGCGAGAGAAAGGTCTATGTGGCTGTCAATACACTGATAGATAATCAAGAAATGAACGGTGCCCTGGATTATTTATATGATCTATATCATCTTGGAGTAGATGGGGTCATCGTTCAAGATGTTGGCCTTATTCATACCTGCAAACAGGTGCTTCCGGAATTACCGCTGCATGGCAGTACGCAGATGACCATACATAATGCTCAAGGCGTGTCATTCTGGAAGGAACAGGGGTTAAAGCGTATTGTGCTTTCGCGCGAGTGTTCAGAAGTCGATATGCAATCTATTCATCAGCAGGTGGGGGACGTCGAACTGGAGGTGTTTGTCCACGGGGCATTGTGTTATTCCTATTCCGGACAGTGTCTGTTTAGTTCCATCGTAGGGGGAAGAAGTGGAAATCGAGGACGGTGTGCCCAACCCTGTCGGCTTCCTTATGATCTGTATTCCAGGACGAAAGGGAGGATGACGAACGCTCACGGGAAATACCTGTTAAGTCCTGCTGATTTGTGCTTGATAGAATATCTTCCGGAATTATTGCGTGCTGGGGTATCCTCTTTGAAGATCGAAGGACGCATGAAAAGACCTGAATATGTAGCGATTGTGACCAGGGAATACCGTGAAGCGCTGGATGAATTGCAGACTAATTCTGTCTATCGCCCTGACGCTGAAGTCAAAGAAAAATTATTGAAGGTATTTAACCGTAATTTTACAACCGGGTATTTTATCGGCGAAAAGAAGGGATTTCTTAGCAGTACCCGTCCCAATAACAGAGGGGTACATGTCGGCAGAGTGGTTGAACAGGGTGCTGATTTTGAAACGAAAATCAAGCTTATAGATACAATAAACGCAGGAGATGGGTTAACGGTCTGGGTGGGAAAAGGGAAAAATCCATCTACTGTTCTCGGACAAATAAAGAAGGATAACCATATTGTTGAAACCGCACAGGCGGGAGAAACGATTGTTATTCCACTGGATAGCAGGGTGTTTTCCCAGGATCGAGTATTCAAGACCCATGACGAACAGTTAATTGCTGAAGCACAGGCGTCTATTCAAGATCAAGAGTTCGGGAAGATACCAGTGGACATCGATGTGAATCTTGTTTGTGATCAACCGGCGAAGTTCGTGTTTAAGGATGATCGGAGACATGAAGTTACAGTTACAAGCAAAAGCATGGTCCAGAAGGCCAGGCAGCATCCTCTGGACGAGGCGATTTTGCGAAATAAGTTAGAAAGAATGGGGAATACGCCCTTTTTTCTTAGAAGTTTGCGAATCAAAGGTGAAAGCGATCTCATGCTTCCTGTAAGCAACATCAATGAAGCAAGACGTAAGGCAACGGATGAACTTCAACGATTGAATCTTGCTCCCTTTTCACCTTCCTTGGTTCCTGAGGAAAGTTTTAAGAATAGAAAAAAACAGATATCCATTGTGCCGCAAAAGGTCAAAAAACATAAACCTATTTTAACAATTAGTGTTTCATCGCTTGAAAATGCCAGATTGGCACTGCAGAATGGAGCAGATCGTGTTTACCTTGGAATGGAAGGGATTGGCACCCATCGAAGACTTACGGCGGCAGAGTTGGAGATTTGTGCTCGGGAAAACCGCAGGGAGGAGCGCATCATTCCATTGATGCCCAGGATTCACAAACCGGAAGATCGCTTTGTTTACAGCGATCTGCTCAATGCCTGGGAAGGCTCTGTTATGATTGGGAGCTGGGGAGATTTAGGCTGGGCTGTAAACCACAATATGAGCGTGGAAGGGGATTATAATCTGAATGTTTTCAATCAGTTTTCCCTTCAGTATTTACAGCGGTTGGGCATGAAGAGTATATGCCTTTCGCCTGAACTAAATTTTGGACAGTTGCAAACATTCCGCAACTTTGATAAAGTCGAACTGTTGGTGCATGGCGAACTCATTCTTATGGAATCGCAGTACTGTATGCTGGGAGCCGTATTAGGACAGGAAAAGAGTGACTGTGGTACGCCTTGCAGAAAGGACCAATATTTTTTGCAGGATGAAAAAGCCTATCAGTTTCCGGTGGAAACAGACGCCGATTGCCGTTTCTATGTATTTAATTCACGAACCCTCTGTTTGATTGAGGACCTGTCTCGTTTAATAGCCATGGGGGCTAAACGGATAAGAATTGAAGCACGAAGAGCAAACGCCAACGAGATTGTAAAAACGGTGCGAATCTATCGTGAAACACTAGATTTACTCTGGGCGGGGAAAAAAGCTGATCTCAAAGCCTATCACCATGAATTGGAAAGTATTAGTGAATCTGCATTTACAAAATGTCATTATTATCGCGGGGTATTGTGAAAATGAATCAGGATAATCTTACTAAACTAGAATTCAATAAAATATTAAGTCAAGTATCGGAGTGTGCTTATTCTGAAGGTGGGAAAGAACAGTCGTTATTATTGAAACCTTCGAGCGATCTGGATACGGTTCAAAGGCTTTTAAAGGAAACAGAGGAAGCCATGGAGTTACTGCGCTATGGGGAACCTTCTTTTTTGAGTTTTGTAAAAATACCGAATCGCCATTTGCAAAAAGCTCGGGTGGCTGGATTGCTTACATCATTTGAACTCCTGGATATCTATCACTTGTTAAGGGCTTCGAGGCTAATGGTCAAATACGTTGGCGAACGCTCTGCAAATGTATTGAAACCCTATGTATCGGAGATTGAGGAGAACAGTGAATTAGAAAAACGTATCCAGTCGGTGGTTGATGAGGATGGTGGCATTCAGAATGATGCTTCACTGGAATTGAAGCATATTCGCAGCCAGATTGAAACAACCCGGTTGCGTATCAAGGATTATCTGCAAAATTTTATTCGTTCGGGAAATAATCAGAATCTATTACAGGATGCGCTGGTGACGGAGCGGGCGGGTCGATATGTGGTGCCCGTTAAACAGGAATATCGAAATGATGTTAAGGGCATCGTGCATGACGAATCAGCCTCTGGTGCAACGGTTTTTATCGAGCCGCTGCCGGTAGTAGAACACAATAATAAGATTCGAACCCTACAGATCGAAGAAAAAAGAGAGGTAGAACGTATTCTGCGTGAGCTAAGTATGGAGGTTTCTGTTTTTGCGGAGGAACTACAGCAAAATATGGAGATCTTATTGCGAATGGACTTGATTTTTGCAAGATCTCACATGGCTTTCAATATGAATGCTTTCAAACCTGACATCAATGCAAAGGGCATTATTGATCTTCAACGGGCTAAGCATCCTTTGTTGGGCGATAAAGCCGTCCCAATCAATGTATCTCTGGGAAAGAATTTTGATGTGCTGGTCATCACCGGTCCCAATACGGGCGGAAAAACGGTTGTTTTAAAAACGATTGGGTTATTAAGTTTAATGGCAATGAGCGGTTTATTTATCCCTGCTAGAGAAAAGAGCAAAATAGCCGTTTTTTCTAACATATTCGTCGATATTGGTGATGAACAAAGTATAGAACAGTCGTTGAGTACGTTTTCTTCGCATATGAACAATATTATTCATATTCTTCATGAAGTCAATGAGCGATCTCTTGTTTTAATGGATGAATTGGGGGCAGGAACAGATCCTGCAGAAGGAGCGGCACTTGCCAGAGCCATTCTGGAGAAGATGAAGGCCAGGAATGCCCGGGTGGTGGTCACCACTCATCAAAGTGAACTCAAAACCTTTGCCTATCAAAACCAGCGGGTTGAAAATGCTTGTGTGGAATTTGACCCCCGTACACTAAGCCCGACCTATGAATTAACCATTGGAACGCCAGGTCAGAGTAACGCTTTCGAAATTGCAACGAGACTTGGTCTTGATACACATACGGTAAAAAGAGCCAGGGAACTTGTGCCCGAGCGTGAAATGGAGATCGGGAATATGATCAGGCAGTTAAAGGAAAGCAGGTACACCTTTGAGCAGAGTAACAAGGAACTGGAAGAAGAAAAGGTAGAAATTAAATCTGAAAGAGAACGCCTGGAGATAGAAAAGATAGCATTTTATTCGGAGAAAGAACAAGTGCTTAAAAAAGCACAAAGAGAGGCAGACCAATATGTTCGCCAGGTAAAAAAGGAAGCTAATGAGGCCATTGAGGAATTTAAAGAACTCATTAAGCAAAAGGAAAAACCACCTAAGTGGCATGAGATTGAACAGAAGAGAAAGAAGCTTAAAGACATCGACAGGCATGCTCTTTTGGAAGAAGAAACGTTTCCGGTGCAACACTTAAAGCCTGGTGATTATGTGCGCATTAAAGATATCAGTCAGAAGGGCTATGTTCTAAAAGGGCCCAATACGCAGGGTGAGTTGGTGGTTCAGGTAGGGATCATGAAACTTACGGTTAAGCAGGAGCAGTGTGTACTCGCCGAGAGTACGGAAGATAAAAAGACGCGCACCAGAAATCAAACCTATCTGCAAAAAGCCAGGGAGATTTCGGCAGAACTTGATCTTCGGGGGCAGTGGTCAGACGATGCGATCATTGAATTGGATAAATATCTTGAAGATGCTAACCTAGTCGGGCTAACGAGCGTCAGGATTATTCACGGCAAAGGAACTGGTGCGCTGCGAGCTGCAGTTCGCAATTATTTAAACAAACACCGTTATGTCAAGGAATTCAGGGATGGACAGCGTGAAGAAGGTGGCTATGGGGTAACTGTAATTACCTTGAAATAAGTGCGTAAAGATAAGATTGATTAATTAGAAAATAGGTTGAGTATATGCGGATTTATTAGTTGGACAGTTGGTTAGTTGGACAGTTGGAACGTTGAAGTGGGTTAATTAGAAAATAGGATTATTTTAACGCAGATTCACGCTGATGTCCGCTGATGAACGCTGATAATTCTTTAAAATATATAAAACAGCGTGTATCAGCGATAATCAGCGTATATCAGCGTTAAAATCGTTCCCATCCCCGGGTTGCCCACTGATTTTCATCGGCGGTTGTGCGTGCCCTTTGGATGTGGTCTGCGGTCATGGTGAGTTAGTTAGAAAAAAAGGAGGAGAATAATCTCCTCCTTTTTTGTGTAGATTAATCTTGCGCTTTGTTGTGTTTTGGTTTATCTTCACGGTCCTTTTGGAGACCTGGAATGAGTGAAGGAATTTTGTCTTTAACTACATTCTTGATCAAGGCGGGCATATTAAATTCGGTATGGATATCACATTCCTCGGTTGGAAGTTTTTCCGGATCATAGCTTTCCTCGGAGACCCGAACGCCCACAATGGATTTTGTATCAGGGCAATAACGACCGGCCAGTTTACCGGATTCATTACAAACAGATACGAGTTCATGAATTTCACAGGTACCGGTTGGAACATTTGCAGTCCTAGCGAATTCTGAAATAATGTCATCCGCTGGACAGATCGCCGAGGGAAGCTTGCCTGACTTGGAACAAACTGCCACCTCAACAACATTTGATGGCCTTGTAAAGGCTCCGGCTGGCGTATTTTCATGGGCTTTTTGCATCATGGAACGGAACAGTTTCGCCGGGTATCCTCCGCCATAAACGTTATGCATGGTTTCCTTCTCATCATACCCCATCCAGACTGCAGCGGAATAAGCGGGGGTCAGGCCGCAAAACCATGAATCATTGTATTCCTCAGATGTTCCGGTTTTTCCGCCTGTTGGGACACCGGGTACGGCTGCATTGGTACCTGTGCCTGCTTGCACCACTGTTTGCAGCATACTGGTCATTAACCAGGCAGTGTCTTCTCCCATAACCTTCTGCGGGGATACATTAGCTTCATAGATGACCACGCCATTCTGATCAACAATTTTGCGAATAAAATGTGGCTTTATATAATAGCCGCCAGTGCCAAAAGCTCCGTAGGCACCAGCCATTTGAAGTGGATTGGTACCTTTGGTTAGTCCTCCCAGCGAAAGGGGCGCAAGTGCCAGATCATTGTTCCCCGGCGTGTCTACCAGACTGAGACCAAGAGATTTTCCGAAATCATAACCGGTACGTACACCCAGGGTGTCAAGCATTTGCACAGCATAGGTATTGATGGACCATTGAACCGCGGTTCTCATTGTGATTAAACCACGGTAGCTATAATCGTAGTTTTTAGGCTGCCAAACAGAGTTCCCGATCTTATAGGAAATGGGGGAGTCATCAAACACGGTAAAAGGCATAAAACCATTTTCAAGAGCTGGCGCATAAACAGTTACTGGCTTGATGGAGGAACCGGGTTGTCTGTATGCATTTATAGCCCGATTAAAACCACGCTGTCTCTCGTATTCACGACCGCCCATTACAGATTTGACCTCACCATTCTGATGATCAATAATGACCATACCTACCTGAACAATTTGGTCATTTTTGGTCTCTGAAGGAAAATTGGCCGGGTTGGCAAAATATTCTTCTGCGTGTACCTGCAGATTAGGATTCATGGTGGTATAGATTTTCAATCCTGAACGATAAATAGAGTCTTCTGGATCTTCAAATTTGTCTGTTGAACCTAAGATGTCCAGTGTTTCATCAATAACAGAGTCTATAAAATAACCATACTGCTTACGCGTAGATTGGGTTTGAACAAACTGCAGTTCAGTATTAAAGGCTTCTTCAGCTTCTGTGGCACTGATATTACCGCAGGTTACCATATTATTTAATACAATCTTTTGTCGGGCTCTGGCGCGATCATAATGTTCAAACGGATTATAGCCGTTGGGACTCTGGGGAAGACCTGCCAGGATTGAACATTCAGCCAGGCTTAATTCGCTGACATCTTCACCAAAATAAGTATTTGCAGCTGCCTGTACTCCATATGACCCAGCACCAAAATTAATCATGTTCAGGTACATTTCCATAATCTCTTCTTTTGAATAATGGGATTCCAATTTAAATGCTAAAATAATTTCTTTAAATTTTCTTTCAAACTTTTTGTCAAGTTCAAGAAAGGCATTTCGAGCTAGCTGCTGGGTAATGGTACTCGCTCCCTGACCGGTGATATCCCGGCTGGTCACGTTGTATACCAGGGCACGTGCAATCCCCTTAAAGTTAACGCCATGATGATTATAAAAATCACGGTCTTCGGTTGCGATGACTGCATTAATCAGATTATCTGGTAGTTTCTCATAAGAGACCTCGGTTCGATTTTGTCCTGCATGCAGTCTGGAAAACATCTCATTCTGGTCATCATAGAGCAGCGTTGCATTTGCACCTGATAATTGAGTGGGATCAAACGGTGGCAGAGTCGAAGCAGCATATCCAAGTACACCGATAATCGAACCCAAGCCCAGCAAAATAAATAAAAATAAAATAAGGGGCCATCTTCTGCGTTGTTTATGGGGAGTTTTTTTCTTGTTTTTCTTGGCCATTGATAAAATACGCCTCCTGCTTGAAATCGTAATTTGTACTTTACACAAAATGAGAAAAATCCTTCTTTTACTTATCTGTATATACGAACAATCAATCTTAATTATTACATAATACTGACCTGACGTATATTTCTTTTTTCTGCCTGTGTTCAATTCTGGCTGTTTAAACCGGTGTGAGTACGGAATAACTGTGCAGATAGGAGAGGAGAAATGGGTCTTGAAAACTGCATGTGATTGCGCAATGTTTGGAAACTATGCTATCATTTTTCTGACAAGGAAATAATGAAGTGAATACAAATATACAGGAACAGGTGCAAGAGCAGTTGGCGCTTATTGAACGGAGAAAAATGCAGTGAGGAAAATTTTGTTCTGCAGACTGAAATGGTTATTCAAGTAGGCAAAAGGAAGTTTGTTAATACCAACAGCAAAGGGCCGGAATCCTGAGCGGATTCCGGCCCTTTGCTGTTGGTATTAACGTGCATCGTAAGCTTATTAGTAACCACGTGCAAGGTCTTTTAAGGTCCTTGCCATTTCGTCCAGGTGACCTTCGAAAAATATGGCATAACCTCTAACACCCTTAACCTCAAGGGAGAGCAGATTAATAAACGTGAATCCCACTTCTTCAAGCATGCTTTTTTCCACGCTGCGAATGGTTTCCAGGTCTCGATCGTTCACTTTTTTCGCGCTGCAGAATACTTCGTTGCCCTTTCCATTCATGAGTGCCGTTGCCACAAGTGTGCGCATCTCCGTTTTCCTGCCTTTCTGAATAAGAATATGTTTATCGTATGTTGCTGACAAAAGTGCAATCAATCTTATGATAATACAAAACAAGACCACTCTGTCGAGTGGTCTTTGTTACAAAATTGGTAGCCCCAAGGGGAATCGAACCCCTGTCTCCGCCGTGAGAGGGCGGCATCCTGGGCCTCTAGACGATGGGGCCAAAATTGGCAGCCGGAGAAGGGCTCGAACCCTCACGAACTGAGCCAGAGTCAGTCGTGCTACCATTACACCATCCGGCTGCGCTTTGCACAGTGTTCCGCGCAGGATTTATTATAATACAGGCAAATAGGAATGTCAAAATGTTTTCTGTAAAAATAACCTTTTTTATGGTCAGCCATTCAATTTGCAGATTAACCCCAGTGCCGGCAGGGCAATAGCACTGATGAAAATGGTGGTTGAACCAGTAAGGTAAGAGATATTTACCAGGCTTGTTCTCGGATCACGGAGTCAATCAGCTCTGCTCCTGAATAAAATGAATGGCTTGTTCAGTTCTTATTATGCAATTTTTTCGACCCAGTATTACCATTACGTCAAAGATACCTGGCGTATTGGTGCGGCCAGAAAGAGCCAGCCGAGCAGGATGAATGAGGTCGCCTGCTTTTACGTTTAGTTCTGTGGCTTTTGCACGAAGCATTTCTTCAAGCTTACTGGTACTAAAGGAATCAGCTGTTGTTAGAATCTCTAATACACTCTGAAGTAAGTCAATTGCGCCTGGTTTGGAGAAGTGTTTTTTCATTCCTTTGGTATCATAACTATCAACGTCTTCAAAAAAGTATTCAACTGCATCAAAAATTTCATTCGTTGTCTTTACACGATTCTTAACGAGCTCGACGACGTTCGTAAAATAGGATTGATTATCGACGGTTAACCAGCCTTTTCTAATCGCTTCCGGCTTAATCAGTTGGATCAATCGGTTTGTTTCAGCCTCTGCGACATAATGACCATTCATCCAGGTGAGTTTTTCCGTATCATATACGGCAGCTGACTTTGAAACATTAGACAGGTTAAAACGGTTTATTAACTCTGTTAGGTTAAAAAAAGTAATATCTTCGCCTGAAGACCAGCCCAGAAGTGCAAGATAATTAATCATTGTTTCTGGTAAGTAACCGTTATCTCTGAATTCCTGAACGGATGTAGCACCATGACGTTTGGAGAGCTTGCTTCTGTCTGGAGCCAGGATCATGGATACATGGGCGAAGTTGGGGACCTCAAATCCGAGTGCTTCATATAGAAGCAATTGCTTTGGAGTATTGGGCAAATGCTCTTCTGCCCTTATTACATGATTTATCTTCATTTCATGGTCATCAATGACGACTGCAAGATTATAGGTAGGCCAACCATCAGACTTACATATAATAGAGTCGTCAAACAGTTTATTCTCAAAATGAACTGATCCGCGGACCTGGTCCTCAACGGTGGTTGTCCCAGTTTGCGGCATCTTAAAACGAACCACAGGCTGTAATCCCGAAGCCAGCTTGTTGTTAACTTCTGCAGGTGTTAAATCTCTGCACTTGCCATCATATCCAAGGTTTTGTTCTCTTCTGGCAGCCAATTCTTTCGAAGAACAAAAACAATAGTAGGCTTTGCCTTCGTTAAGTAGTTTTTCTATATAGTGTTGATAAATAGCCAAACGTTCACTCTGACGATAAGGACCGTATGGTCCTTGAATATCAGGTCCCTCGTCCCAATCTAAACCCAACCATCGCAGTCCTTCTACAATGCCAGCGGCAGAAGATTCTGTAGAACGACCCAGATCAGTATCTTCCAGTCGAAGTATAAATTTACCTTGATTACTCCGAGCATAAAGCCAATTAAAAAGCGCTGTGCGGGCGCCGCCTATGTGCAGTGTTCCTGTAGGACTCGGTGCAAAACGAACTCTAACTTCATTCATTGTATATTCACTCCTTCAATATAATATAGTAGCCTACAAAATACCAAAATTCAAAATAATTGTTTTTAGTGTGCACCAAGTGTAACTATTTTTCATATATTAATAGTAAGAAATGAGGGGCTAAAGTTTGAAAAATAAAGAGCCATTCTTCAGGGGGCGATTAATTGTATCTGCGAAGAGGTGCATTTGTATTTGTAGGGATTGGACTCATAATCGTTATCGTACTGATCGTAACCATGGATTTCAAATTAAAATCAAGTGTTCTTGAAATTGCTCAATCTAAAGCGCAGCTAAAAACGGTAGAAATGATCACTGGGGTAGTTAATGATAAAGTAGTAGTGGATACCGAGTATCAAAATATTATCTGTATTCACAAAGATGATCAAGGGCGAATAGTTATGGTACAGCCCAATACCGTAGAGTTAAACCGATTAATGGCTCGAACGGTGGGAGAAGTAGCACATCTGCTTGGTGAAATGGAAGGGGAAACAATCGGGATTCCGTTGGGACAGTTAACAGGATCAGAAATCCTGGCCGGGTACGGACCAAAAGTAATGGTCAAAATTATTCCGGCTGGTCAAGTCTTTGTTAACGTAGAAAACAAATTTGAGGAGGCTGGAATTAATCAAAGTCGTCATCTTATTTATCTAACCATTAATAGTTCTATTAAAATTGCGGTGCCTTTCATGGACCGACAGATTAATGTTTCAAACACAATTCCGCTTGCGGAAACCATTATTGTTGGGACCGTTCCAGAAACATATGTTCATTTTACAGGTTCCAGTGATGAATTATATCCATTGATACGAAAACAATAGTACCTGTGAATAGTTCATTTGAAGTATGGAAATAGTATTTGTGTGGATGTTTTCATGGCAAATTTACGCTGTCATTTGAAAAAACAATTACTGATGAAGCCGGAAAACGCAATGGATTATTCAACACGCAACCTGGTGTGCTAATTCAAAAAAGTAGGTAAATAACGTTGACAGGGTAACCGCCAGGATGATAAGATACTTCTTGCCGCGAGACGGAAGTCAAGCGAGCAAAGCTCTTGATAAAACAGAACAAAGAGAACGAAAAGTGCGAATCAAGTTTGTAACTTGTGAAAGCAAGTGAACAAACGGTCCA